>DAIRVP010000021.1:0-46008 GCA_036802765.1 Candidatus Rokuibacteriota bacterium | reverse complement strand
CGTAGTCGACGACGATTTCCTGGCCGGGCCGCGACTGCGCGAGCACCGAGATGAGATTGCCTTGCGTCCCCGAGGTCACGAAGAGTCCCGCGGGCTTGCCGAGCCGCGCCGCGGCCATCGCCTCGAGCCGGCGCACGGTCGGGTCTTCACCGAACACGTCATCGCCGACCTCGGCGCGCGCCATGGCCTCGCGCATCTCGGGCGTCGGCTGCGTGAACGTGTCAGAGCGGAGGTCGACGATGTCGTGCATTAGCGCTGAGCCCTCAGCCGCTGCGCGGCGCGCTTGCCCCATTCGGTGTACGAGTAGTCGTTTGCCAGCTGCCGCAACAGATCGACAGCTTCGCGGTCGCGCCCCTCGCTGAAGTTCACGTCCGCCAGCAGCGACAGCGCCTCGGGAATGACGGGTGCGCGCGGGTAGTCCTTGATGACCTTCTCCAGCCGTTGGCGGGCGCCGCCGGGGTTGCCCTGATTCAAATAATAGGCGGCGACCCAGACCTCTTTCTGCGCCAGCCGGCCGCGGCACACCTCCAGCTTCGCCAACGCGTCGGTGGCGTACCGCGACTCCGGATACTCCTTCACCAGCTTCTTGAAATGCTCCATCGCTTTCTGCGCGAACGCCTGCTCCTGCTCGATGGGCTTGATCTGGTCGTAGTAGGACATCGCGAGCCGGAACTGCACGAGATCCGCGATCTGATGTCGCGGATAGAACGCCAGGAACGCTTCGAACTCCTTTGCGGCCTTGTCGAAATCCGGCTCGCGATAGAACGCCTCGCCGATCAGAAAGCGCGCGCGCGGCGCGTACGACGAATTCGGATGGCGCTCGACGACTCTGCGGAACTGCTCGCGCGCCTCCGGATATCGTTTCTTTTCGAGCTCGGCTTCGCCGAGCTGATACAGCTCCTCTGCGGGCAGAATCGGCGTCGGCTGCGGCTTGAGCCACGAGCAGCCGGCGCAGAAAAGAAGGAGCGAGACGAGGAGAACCCGGAGCATCGTGGGCAAAGGATATAGCATATTTCTCGCCGAAAAATCCTTTGACTTCCGCGGCCTGGGCCGGTATGACCTTTATCGCTGGAGGCCCCAATGGCGTTGCCCCGCATGATCCGTGTCCGCCAGACGTTTCCCCGCCCGCGTGTCGCCGACATTCCGCGAGCCGTTGCCGCCACCCTGGGCGAGGCCGCCCTGCGAATCCGGGCGGGTGATACGGTCGCTGTCGGCGCCGGCAGCCGAGGCATCGCGAACATCGACGCCATCGTCGGCGCCACCGTGCGATGGCTCAAGGACTTGGGCGCGCGCCCGTTCGTCTTCCCCGCGATGGGCAGCCACGGCGGCGGCACGGCTGATGGTCAGATCTCGGTGCTCGAGCACTATGGCATCACTGAGGCCACCATGGACTGCCCGGTCCGCGCCACGATGGACGTCGTGCAGGTCGGCGAGGCACTCGGCCTGCCGGTGTGGCTCGACGCATACGCGGCCGAGGCCAACTGGATCGGCATCGTCAACCGTGTCAAGCCGCACACGGACTTCAAGGGCTCGATCGAGTCCGGACTGTTCAAGATGATGACGATCGGGCTCGGCAAATGGAAAGGCGCGCTGCAGTACCACCGTGCAAACGTCAATCACGGCTACGAGACCGTGATCACCGCGGTGGGTCGCGAGATGCTCGCGAAAGCGCGCATCGGCTTCGGCCTCGGCATCGTCGAGAACGGCTACGACGAGACGGCGCACATCGAGGCGTTTTCTCCCGAAGCGCTCGAGTCCGGCGAACGACGGCTGCTCAAGAACGCGCGCGAGTGGATGGCGCGCCTGCCGTTCTCACCGATCGACGTCCTCATCGTCGAGGAGATGGGCAAGAACATTTCCGGCGCCGGCATGGATACCAACGTCATCGGCCGGCCGTCGAACCCCCACGAACCGTTCCCCGCGGATCCGAAGATCCTCTGGATCGTCGCGCTGGACCTGACCGAGGACAGCTACGGCAACGCGGTCGGGATCGGCAACGCGGACTTCACCACGCGTCGGCTCGTGGACAAGATCGACATGAAGCCCACGCTGATCAATGCCATCACTGCCTGCGCGCCGAACGGCGCGAAGGTTCCGCCGACGTACGACACCGACCGTGAGGCGATCGAGACGGCGCTGTCCTGCATCGGCCTCACCCCGCCCGAGCGTGCGCGCGTGATTCGCATCAAGAACACGCTGATGCTCGGTGAGATCGAAGTCTCGGAGGCGTTCGCGCCGGATCTCGCCAAGCGACCGGATCTCACGCCGCTCGGCGAGCCCGCTCCGCTGCCCTTCGACGCTGCGGGACGGCTCACGTCGCGCTGAGGCGCGGCGTGGCCCCCTGCGGCTCGTAGCGACACTCCCGTGAGCTTCGGAGGCCGGCGGCTCGTCCTGGCACTTGCCGGCGCCGCGGCCTGCGCGGCGATCGTCTGGGGCGCGGTCGCCTGGTATCGCGGCTCCACGCGCGTCACCACGGACGACGCGTACGTCGAAGGCATCATCGCGCCCGTGAGCGCCAAGGTCACCGGCCACGTGGTCGAGCTCAAGGTCGGCGACAACCAGGCGGTCAAGCGCGGCGAGCTGCTGCTGCGCGTGGATCCGCGCGACTTCGAGGCGCGGGTCGCGCAGGCGCGCGCAGCGGCGGCGGTCGCCGCCGCGAACGTGAAAGCCGCGCGCTCCGAGGTGCCGCTGGCGCGCGACACGACGCGCGCGCAGACGGACGAAGCCCGCGCCAATCTCGAGGGCTCGCTGGTTGCGGTCAAGTCCGGCGAAGCCAATGTCGCGGAGTCGCGGGCGCGACTGGAGGCGCGCCGCGCGGCGCACGGCGCCGCGACGGCCGAAGTGGCGGCGGCGGAATCCACGGTGCGCAAGACCAACCTCGAGATCGAGCGCATGCGACGGCTCATGAAGAACGATTACGTCTCACGCCGCGAGCACGACGACGCGCAGGCCGCCTCCGACAACGCGGTCGCCATGCACGAAGTCGCGCGGCGCCGTCAGGCGCAGGCCGAGCAGGAGGTGCAACAGGCCGAGGCCGAGCTCGTGGCGCGACAGCACGCCGTGGACGTGGCCCGCCAGAAAGTGGCCGAGGCGCGCGGCATCGTCGCGCGCGCGGAGGGGCAGCAGGGCCAGGTGATGGTGAGGGAGGCGGAGGTGACACGGGCCGAGGCCTCGCTGACGCAGGCCGAGGCCGAGCTCGCGATGGCCGAGCTCCAGCTCGCGTACACCGAGGTACGCGCGCCGGCCGACGGCATCGTGTCCAAGCGGACCGTCGAGGTCGGGCAGGTGGTGCAGCCCGGCCAGCCGCTGCTCGCCATCGTGCCGCTGCACGAGGTGTGGGTCCTCGCGAATTTCAAGGAGACGCAGCTGGCCCGCGTGCATCCGGGCATGAAAGCGGATGTCGAGATCGACGGCTTCCCGGGCAAGGTGTTTCACGGCACCGTGGACTCGATCAGCGCAGGCACCGGGGCCCGCTTCTCGCTCCTGCCTCCGGAGAACGCCACGGGCAACTGGGTGAAGGTCGTGCAGCGCGTGCCGGTCAAGGTCCTCCTCGATCAAAAGGAGGTCGGCAACCCGCAGCCACTCCGGGCGGGAATGTCTGCAATCGTCACCATCCGCCTGCGTTGATCACGACGTCGGCGACCGGGGAGCTGTCTAGCGCCCGTAAATGGGCCATCACGTTTTCGGTCATGCTCGTGACGGTGATGCAGATCGTCGATACGAGCGTCACCAACGTCGCGCTGCCGCACATGCAAGGCTCGCTCTCGGCCAGCGTCGACGAGGTCGCGTGGGTGTTGACGTCGTACCTCGCGGCCAACGCGGTGATCATTCCCGCCACCGGCTGGCTGTCGGGGCTGCTCGGCCGCAAGCGCTTCTTCCTGATCTGCACGATCCTGTTCACGGTGTCGTCGTTCCTGTCCGGCATCGCGCCGAGCCTCGAGTTCCTCGTGGCCATGCGGATCTTCCAGGGGATCGGCGGCGGCCCGATGATTCCGATCTCGCAGGCGATCATGTGGGAGATTTTTCCGCTGCGGCAGCGCGGCATGGCCATGGCCGTGTGGGGCATCGGCATCATGATGGGGCCGATCTTCGGGCCCACGCTGGGCGGGTGGATCGCCGACAACTGGTCGTGGCGCTGGATTTTCTACATCAACCTGCCGATCGGCGTGCTCGGATTCCTCGCGGCGAGCGCGTTCCTGTTCGATCCGCCGCACATCCGCCGTCCCGCACGCATCGATGCCCTAGGCCTGGCCTTGATGGTGGTGGGCTTTAGCGCCATGCAGTACGTGCTCGACCGCGGCGAACGCGAGGACTGGTTCGAGTCGGGCTGGATGGTGACGCTGACGGTCATTGCGGTGTGCGCGCTGGCCGGCTTCGTCGCGCGCGAGGTGACGACCGGGCATCCCATCCTCGACTTCTCGGTCTTCGCCGACCGAAACTTCACGCTCGGCGCCGGCCTCGTCGCGCTGTCGGCGTTCGGACTTTACGCGAGCATGCTGCTGGTCGCCCTTTACACACAGCACGTGCTGGGCTACGACGCGTGGAACGCCGGACTCGTGCTGGCGCCGGGCGGCGTCGGCAACATGATCTCGCTCGTCATCGCCGGCCGCCTCATCGCGCACGTGGATCAGCGGGGGCTGCTTGCCATCGGGCTCGTGCTCAATGGCATCGGCCTCTTCATGATGTCGCACCTGACGCTGACCGTGGACTACTGGACGCTCGTGTGGCCGCGCTTCGTGCAGGGGCTCGGGCTCGGCTTCACGTTCGTGCCGCTCACCACGCTCGCGCTCGCCACGGTGCCCAAGGACCGGCTCGGCAACGCGACCGCCGCCTTCAACGTGGTGCGCAACATCGGCGGCTCCATCGGCATCGCGCTGGCGACCACGTACCTCGTACGCCGCAGCCAGCATCACCAGGCGACGCTGGTCGGCCACGTCGACGTCTTCAGCGGCGACACGGCGCGTCGGCTCTCCGACTGGACGCGACACTTCGTGCGGCAGGGATCGGATACGTTCACGGCGGGACGCCGGGCCACGTCGATGCTCTACAACGACACCGTCACGCAGGCGCAGGTGCTCGCCTACGCGGACGAGTTCTGGATTCTGTCGACGTTCTTCTTCCTCGTTCTCATCGTGCTGCCGTGGATGCGACGTGTGCGCGCGGAGCCCGCCACGAGCGGCGAGCGTGTAGAGGGGTTGCCGACCGCGGTGGAGTGAGCGGGCGTCCGGCTCAATACCCCTTGCGCTTGTCGATGAGCGCCAGCAGCGGCCGCCCATCGGCGAGCCGGCGCAGGTTCTCGCAGAACATCGCGATCGCGCGACCGGCGCGTCGCGGCGAGCCGCCGGCGGTGTGCGGCGTCACGACCGCGCGCGGGTGGCGCCAGAGCGGATGTCCGACCGGCAGGGGCTCGGGGTCGGTGACGTCGAGGCCGGCGCCCCAGATCGTGCCCTCGTCGAGCGCCGTCATCAGATCCTCGCCGTAGACGATCTCGCCGCGCGTGACGTTGATGAGGATCGCGTGGCGCTGCATGCGGCGGAACAGGTCGCGTGTGAACAGATGGTGCGTCGCTTTCGTGAGCGGCAGCGCGATGACGACGACGTCGGACGCGCCGAGCAGGTCGTGCAACCGGTCCGCCTTCCAGAGCGTCACGCCGGGCTCGGGCGGCACGGATTCGATGTCGACGGCGAGCACCTTCATGCCGAAGCCGCGCGCGCGGCGCGCGACGGCACGGCCCGTGCCGCCGAAGCCCACGATGCCCATCGTCTGCTCCCACAGCTCGCGCTGCTCGCGACGGATCGGCTCGCGCAGCCGGAAGTCTGGCTCGCGCAGCGCCGTGTGCACGCCGCGCGTGAGCGCCAGCAGCAGCGCGAACGCGTGCTCCGCCAGATGGATGCCGACCTCGCCCTTCTCCGACGCGAGGATCACGTCGCTCTCGACCAGCTCGGGCGACAGGACCGAATCGACACCCGCGCCCAGGCAGTGGTAGTAGCGCAGACGCCGGGCGGCCGTGAAAATCTCCGGGCTGACGCGACCAAAGAGCACGTCGGCGTCGACGATCTCTTCGCGCTGGCGCTCGGGCGTCTTGGCGACCACGAGCACCGAGTCTTTCCCGGCGGCGGCGAGGATCTTCGCATCCTGCTCGGGCGTGAGCGAGGCCACCAGCGTGGAAATCGGCGTGTACAGGATTTTCATGCTTTGACGTTGAAGAAGATCTCGCGTGCGGCCAGCCGCCGCTGGTCGATGGCGGCGCGGCCGGTGGCGACGAGCACGTAGAGCATGTTCAAGGCGGCCAGCGCCGAGGGCACGCCGCGCTTGGCGCGCTCATACACGAGCCGCGCGGTCAGATTGCGACGGCCGCGCAGCCGCCGATGGAGCCGCTCGACCGCGGCCTTGCCGACCAGATTGAAGTTGCCGGCGTCGCGCTTGCTGCGCGAGAGCGACATGACGAAGTACTGGCGCGGGCTCGACAGCACAAAGTACCGCTGACGCTTGCCCTCGACCTCACCGTGGAACTGCAGGCCCTTCGTCAGCGTGTCGACGTCGAGCTTCATGCGTTCCTCACTTTCGTGCAGGCGACCGCCGCCTCGACGAAGGCCATGACCAGCGGATGCGGGCGCTCGGGGGTCGAGCGCGTTTGCGGGACGAAGAGCGTTCCCAGAAAGAACGGATGACCGGGCAGCTCGATCACGCGCACTTCGCCTTCGCCGTCGGCGCCGGTGATCCGCAGCGGCCCTGTTCGGAGCAGCGGAACGTGCGCGGGATCGACACCGAAGTTGCAGTAGTACTCTTCGGTGGCCTCCAGCGCGCCGTAGACGCCGGCGACACGCGAGCCCGCGGTGAAGCGCAGGCGCATCTCACGGCCGGCGAGCGAGCATGCGAGCTGAGTGACGAACAGCGTCGACGCGTACGGATCGTACTCGGCGTGCTGCGCATCACGAAAGCCGAGGACGTTACGCGCATACTCGAGCACCATGTGCTGGAACCCGCCGCAGGTGCCGAAGCAAGGCACGCCATCCTCACGCGCCCGACGAATGGCCCATAGCGTGCGCTCGAGGTCTTTGTACGGGCTTCCGGGCGCGATCCACACCGCGTCGAAGCGCTCGAAGAGACGCACGTCGATGGCGGCGGTGGAGACCCAGCTCGCCTCGACGGCGACACCGAGCCGGGCCTGCGCGTGGCCGATGGCCGTGGTGGTCGCCGCCTTGGGAGCGGACGCCGGCAGTTGTTCGCCGAGAATCGCGATGGCCGTCATGTCTCGGGTCGCGTAGATTGTGGCACAGCCGGGCGGAAATCGCCGCAGGAGGCCGTGCATGAGCGTACGAAAGCGGATCGGGGTCATGGTGCCGTCGACGAACACCACGTGCGAGGCGGACTTCAACATGGCCGTACCCCGCGACGTGACGGTGCACGGGCAGCGGCTGTGGCTGACGAACGACGCGAACGGCGACGCGGCGTACCAGCGGATGAACGGTGAGATCGAGACAGGCGCGCGCTATCTGGCGACGGCCCGCGTGGATGTCATCGCCTATGGCTGCACGACCGGGTCCTTCTATAAAGGCCCAGGCTGGGACCGCGACATGCTCGCGCTGATCGAGCGTGAGGCCCACGTGCCGGCCGTGGCGACGACGCCGTCGGTGGTCGCGGCCCTGCGCGCGTTCGGAGCCCGGCGGGTCTCCGTCGCGACGCCATATCCCGACTGGAACAATCAGCGTCTGCGCGCGTTTCTCGAGGCCCTCGGATTCGAGGTGCTCAACGTCGACGGTGAGCCGACGGCCGCGGCGTCCGGCAACCAGGGAATCAACGATCAGAGCCCGGAGTCGGTCGCCGCGTTCGCGTCGCGCGTCTGTCGGCCGGAGGCCGACGTTCTGCTGTGTTCTTGCACGGCGTGGCGCTCGGTCGAGGCCGTGGACACGCTCGAGCGACGCACGGGCAAGCCCGTCGTGACCTCGAATCAGGCCACGATCTGGATGGCGCTGGGCGCTCTCGGTGTCACGCAGCCGGTGCGCGGCTTCGGCCGCCTGTTCGAGCTCCCGGCGCCGACGGCGATGGCGGGAGCGGCGCGATGAACGTCACGACCTCCACGCCGACCATCCGCGAGATCGCCACCGGCTTGCGCTTTCCCGAGGGCCCGGTGGCCATGCCCGATGGCTCGATCGTGCTTGTCGAGATCGAGCGGCGCGCGCTGTCGCGCGTTTTGCCGAACGGCAAGCTCTCGGTCGTCGCCAGCCTCGGCGGCGGGCCCAACGGCGCGGCGATGGGCCCCGGCGGCAAGATCTACGTCACGAACAATGGTGGCCTGAAATTCGTCGAGCGGCCCGGCAAGCTCTTCCCCGTGGCTCAAGCGGACGACTACACGACCGGGAGCATCCAGGTCGTCGATCCCGAGACGGGCAAGTTCGAAACGCTCTACGACCGTTGCGACGGCCGCCGACTCTGCGGCCCGAACGATCTCGTCTTCGACGACGCCGGTGGCTTCTGGTTCACCGATCTCGGCAAGACGCGCGAGCGCGATGCCGACCGCGGCGCCGTCTACTACGCGAAGGCGGACGGCTCGTCCATCCGCGAGGCGATCTTCCCGCTCGAGCGACCGAACGGCATCGGCCTGTCGCCCGACGGCCGAACGTTGTACGTCGTCGAGACGCCGACGGCGCGCTGCTGGTCGTTCACTCTCTCGGCGCCGGGTCAGATCGAATCGGCGAACGGTCCATACCGTGGCGAGAAAGGTCGCGTCGTCGTCGGTCTCGGCGGCTACCAGATGTTCGACTCGCTCGCCGTCGACGCCGAGGGTCACGTGTGCGTGGCCACGTTGATCACCGGCGCGGTCAGCGACATCTGGCCCGACGGCAGCCGCGCGCATCAGCACATGCTGCCGGACATGATGGTGACCAACGTCTGTTTCGGTGGGCCCGAGCTGCGCACTGCGTTCGCGACGCTGTCGATGGGCGGGCGGCTCGTGTCGTTCGAATGGCCGCGCCCCGGCCTGGCGCTGCGCTATCTCAACCGCTGAGGGCTAGAGCAGCTTCTCCATCACGATCGTATCGACCCAGCGGCCGTCGAGCATTCCCTGCTCCCGGTAGATACCGACGGTGCGAAAGCCCAGCCGCTCGTACAGCGCCATGCCCGCCGCGTTGAACGGAAACGCGGAGAGCACCATCTTGTGATAGCCGTGCTCGCGCGCCAGCTCGATCAGACGCGTGAGCAGGACACGCCCCGCGCCTCGGCCCCGATGGCCGCGCTCGACATAGATGGAGAAGTCGGCCACGTGTCGATAGGCCTCGCGCGGATTGAACTGATTGAGGCTTCCCCAGGCGATGACGCGACCGTCGTTTTCGGCCACGATGACGGGATGGCGCGCGCCGCGCGACTTCAGCCACTGCCGACGCTCGTCGGGCGTGCGTCGCTCCGTCTCGAGCGTGGCGAGCCGATCGTCGATCCCCTGGTTGTAGATCTCGCAGATGGCCGGCGCATCAGCCTCGACGGCCGGCCGCGCACGGTATGCGCTCACGAACGGTCGTGGATCGGCATCACGAGCGTGATCATGCCGCGACTATAATAGCCACCGTCTGATCTCGGATCCGAAAAGGAGAGTCCTTCCGATGGCCACCGATCGTCCCCTCGTCGTCCTCGCCGGCGCCATTCATCCGGCCGGCCGCGCGAATCTCGAGACCGAAGCGCGCGTCGTCGTCTGCGACGACGAGACCGAAACCGGCTTTCTGAAGATCGCCGCCGATGCCGATGGTCTGCTCTTCCGCGCCAAGCCGCGCTGCACCGAGAGCCTCATGGCCGCCTGCAAGCGTCTGAAAGTCGTCGGCCGTCACGGCGTCGGGCTCGACACCGTCGACATTCCTGCGGCGACCAAGCTCGGCGTGGCGGTCGTGCACGCGCCCGGCAGCAACTCGCAGTCGGTGGCCGAGCACGCGCTCATGCTGATGCTCATGTCCGCCAAGCGCGCGCGTCAGGTCGACAAATGGACGCGCGAGGGCAACTGGACGGCGCGCGGCGGCGGCAACACCGAGCTCAAGGGCAAGACGCTCGGAATCATCGGCATCGGTAACATCGGGCGACTGGTCGCAAAGTTCGCGGGGGCACTGGGCATGCGCGTGCTCGCCTACGATCCGTACGTCGCCGACGACGAAATCCGTCGTCGCGGCGCGGAGCCGGTGAAAAGCCTCGAGATGCTGCTGCCGCAGGTCGACGTGCTCACGTGTCACACCCCGCTCACCGACGAGACGCGCGGCATGATCAACGACAAGACGCTGGGCCTGATGAAGCGCGGCGCCATCTTCGTGAACACCTCGCGCGGCGGCGTGCAGCAGGAGCGTGCGGTATTCGAGGCACTCGTGAAGGGCCAGCTCGGCGCCGCCGGGCTCGACGTCTTCGAGCACGAGCCGACGCCGCGCGACAACCCGCTGATGAATCTCGACAACGTCGTCGTGTCCTCGCACGTCGCCGGCGTCACCGCGGAGGCGACGCACACGGCCACAATCCAGGTGACGAGCGAGATGCTGCGCGTGCTGCGCGGCGAGCGCCCGCACGTGCTGGCCAATCCCGACGTCTGGCCTCGGGTCGGAATCAGGTAGAATCTCCGCATGATCGACCGGCGCCATCCGCGCGAGATTCGCGCCGACATCCGCAGCGGCAAGATCACCAGCGTGACGGCCGGGTTGGGCGAAGGCCACGTGCAGGCGAACCTCGCGGTGCTGCCGAAGGACTACGCCTACGACTTCCTGCTCTTCTGTCAGCGCAATCCGCGGCCGTGCCCGCTGATCGAAGTCACCGACGTCGGCAATCCCGAGCCCGTCGGTGTGGCGCCGGGCGCCGATCTGCGTACGGACATTCCGCGCTATCGGATCTACAAGGACGGCGTGCTCGCCGACGAGGTCACCGACGCCACACCCTACTGGCGTGACGATCTCGTGGCGTTTCTGCTCGGCTGCTCGTTCACGTTCGAGTGGGCGATGCTCGAGGCCGGCATCGATCTCTGGCACGTCAAGCACGGCAAGAACGTCGCGATGTGGAAGACGTCGACGGCGTGCCGACCTTCCGGCGTGTTTCACGGCCCGATGGTCGTCTCGATGCGCCCGATCCCGTCGGCGCAGCTGTCCAAGGCCGTCACGGCCAGCGCGCGCTTTCCCAACGCGCACGGCGCGCCCGTGCACATCGGCGACCCCGCGGCGATCGGCATCAAAGACATCACGAAACCCGACTGGGGCGACCCGCAGCCATTCGGCCCCGGCGACGTGCCGGTGTTCTGGGCCTGCGGCGTGACGCCGCAGGCGGTGGCGCTCGCCAGCAAGCCACCGTTCATGCTGACGCACAGCCCCGGGCACATGTTCATCACCGACCTGCCCAACGCCGCACTCGCGGCTTTTTAGACTATTGAGGTTTCTCCCCGCCGGTGACCTCGCGTTGTCCGTCGAGCTCGGCGAGGAGATCAGCGTGGACGTCAACACGCGGGTGCGGGCGCTGGAGTATCTGATCGCCCAGAAGGCCGTGCCCGGCGTCGTCGAGACGGTTCCGTCGTATCGTGCGCTCCTCGTCTACTACGATCCGTCGGTCGTCGGGTACGACGCGCTGTGCGGAGAGCTCGCCGCGCTCGCCGAGCAGGCGACGAACACGGCGATGCCACCCGCGCGTGAGGTGGAGCTGCCGTGTTGCTACGACGGCGAGCTCGGGCCCGACCTCGAGGCCGCCGCGCAGCGTCTCGCGTTGCCGGTGGACAAGCTGGTGCGCCTGCACGCCGGCGCCGAGTATGTCGTCTACTTCATCGGCTTCACCCCGGGACTGCCGTACATGACCGGCGCGCCGGAGGTGCTTACGATTGCGCGCCTGGACAGCCCGCGCGTGAAGGTGCCCGCCGGCAGCGTGGCGATCGGCGGCAGCCAGTGCTGTATCTATCCGGTGGAGAGTCCTGGCGGATTCTGGCTGCTCGGCCGCACGCCGGTGCGTCTCTACGATCCCGACCGTCCCGAGCCGATCTTGCTGAAGCCAGGCGACCGCGTCCGCTTCCGTCAGATCGACCGCCGCGAGTACGACGACATCGCCGCGCGCGTGGCGGCGGGACGCTTTCGGCCGGTGATCCGATGATCGCGTCTCGCCGGATCCCGAGGCGCGCCCCGGCTACGCCGGGGCGCGTCCGAGCGCTGGGGGTCTGGGGGCCATGTCGGGGCCCCCAGTCAGGACGATGATCCACGTGCTCGATGCCGGGCCGCAGACGACGATCCAGGACGCCGGGCGCAGCGGCCACATGCGCTACGGCATTCCGCCGTCGGGGCCCGTCGATCGGCGCTCGTTCGCGCTCGCCAATCGGCTCGTCGCGAATCCCGACGGCGCCGCCGCACTGGAGTTCACGCTGATAGGACCACGTCTGCGCGCCGAGACGCCGTGCACCATCGCGGTGACCGGCGCCGACGCGCCGCTGACGCTGAACGATGCCGTCGCGTCCGCGTGGACGACGCTGACGCTTGCGGCCGGTGACGTCGTGAGGATCGGCGCGGCCCGCGCCGGCGTTCGCGGCTACGTCGCGGTCGCGGGCGGCATCGACGTGCCGCCGGTACTCGGCTCGCGCTCGACATACCTCCGCGGGCGGATGGGCGGCGTGCATGGCCGTCCCGTCGCGCGCGATGATCGGTTGCCGCTTGGCGCGGCGCCGGCGGCGCCACGTCATCGCACCGTGCCGCCCGAGGCGCGTCCGCAGTGGGGCGGGGAGCCCGTGCTGCGCGTGGTGCTCGGACCGCAAGCCGACCGCTTCACCGACGAGGGCATCGCTGCCTTCCTCGGCGGAAGCTACGAGGTGCTCCCGCAATCCGATCGCATGGGCGCGCGTCTGCGTGGCGCGCGTATCGCGCACGCCCGTGGTCACGACATCATCTCGGACGGCATCGCGCTGGGCGCGGTGCAGGTACCCGGCGACGGTCAGCCGATCGTGCTGCTGGTCGATCGTCAGTCCACGGGCGGCTACACGAAGATCGCCACCGTCTGCTCGTTCGACATCGCGCGCGTCGGCCAGGCCAAGCCCGGTCAGCGGCTTCGCTTCACGGCGGTGAACGTCGCCACCGCCCATCGATTGCTCAAAGAGTCCGACGCCGCTCTCGCGCGCGTCGAACTGGAGGAGATCGCCTGATGAGTCTCGAAAAGGAAGTCCACGAGTACGCGTCGAAGACCACCCGCTCCCGCGCGCTCCACGAAGACGCGCTGGCCGTCATGCCCGGCGGCAACAGCCGTACGACGACGTTCTTCGACCCGTATCCGTTCTACTTCCAGCGCGGCCAGGGCGCGCACATCTGGGATGCCGACGGCGTCGAGCGACTGGACTTCAACGGCAACTACACGAGCCTGGTGCTCGGCCACGCGCACGGCGAGGTCGTGAAGGCCGTGCAGGGCGTCGCGGAGAACGGCCTGTCGTTCCCGGGCCCGACCGAGCACGAGATCCGTCTGGCCGAGGCGATCTCGCGGCGGATGCCGTCGATCGAGAGCCTGCGCTTCACGAATTCGGGCACCGAGGCGACGATGAACGCCGTGCGCCTGGCGCGCGCGTTCACCGGGCGGGCCAAAATCGCGAAGTTCGAGGGCGCGTTCCACGGAACGCACGACTGGGTAATGGTGAGCGTCTCGCCCGATCCGAAAGTCGCCGGCAATCGCAAGCGCCCCAAGCCCGTGGCCTGGTCGGCCGGCATTCCGCCCGCCGTGCTCAAGCACGTCGTCGTGCTGCCGTGGAACGACCAGGAGGCGTGCGCCGAGATCCTCGCTCGAGAAGGCGAGCAGATCGCCGCGCTGATCGTCGACCCCATCCTTTGCAACGCCGGCTTGATTGCGCCGGTCGAAGGCTTCCTGCCGTGGCTCCGCGAGGAGACCCAGCGCCGCGGGATCGTCCTGATCTTCGACGAGGTGATCTCGTTCCGCGTGGCGTGGGGCGGCGCGCAGGAGCTGTTCGGCGTTCGCCCGGATCTCACGACGCTAGGCAAGATCATCGGCGGCGGCTTGCCCGTCGGTGCTTTCGGCGGCCGGCGCGACATCATGGCCTTTTACGATCCTCGGACTCGCAGCGCCGATGGTCAGCCCACGGGTGGCGCACGCATCAGCCAGGGCGGCACGTTCAACGCGAATCCCGTCACGATGGCGGCCGGCCTCGCGACGCTGAACGCGCTTACGCCGGACGCGTACGCGCGGCTCGATGCGCTCGGCGAGCGGCTCCGCGGCGGCGTGACGCGACTCCTCAGCGCCACGCGCCGGCGCGGTCAGATCAGCGGCGTGGGCTCGCTGTTCTGGCTGCACTGGACGACGGAGAAGCTCACGGACTATCGCTCCGCGCGGCCCAAAGATCTGGAGCTGCCGTTGCGGGTATTCATGGGCCTGCTCAACGACGGCATCCTCATGACCCAGCGCGGGCTGGGCGCCATCGCGCTGGCGACGAGCGACGAGGACGCCGATCGCTTCGTGAACGCGCTCGCTCGCGTGCTCGCGCGCCAGTAGATGCGGCTCGGTCTCGGGCTGTCGGTGCAGCACCCGCCCGACGACCCGCAGGCTGCGCGCTTCACCGAGCATCTGGCTCAGGTGCGAGCGGCCCGCGCCGCGGGCTTCTCGCACGTGTGGGCAAGCCAGCACTATCTCTCCGCGCCGTACACGTATTTCCAGCCGTTCCCGACGCTCGGCCGCGTGGCGGCCGAAGCGGGCGAGATGTCGCTCGGCACCGGCGTGCTGCTGCTGCCCCTGCACGCGCCGGTCGACGTGGCCGAGCAGGTCGCCACGCTCGACGTGATCACCGGCGGTCGCTTCATCTTCGGCGTCGGCCTGGGCTATCGCGACGTCGAGAACGTGGCGCTCGGCGTGGACCCACGCGCGCGAGTGGGGCGACTCGAAGAAGGGCTCCAGGTGCTGGAGCGTCTCTGGAGCGGCGAGCCCGTGTCGTATCAGGGCAAGCACTTTCAGCTCCGCGACGTGCGCATCTCGCTCCGGCCCCTGCAACAGCCGCGGCCGCCGATCTGGCTCGCCGCCAATGCCGACGCCGGCGTGAAGCGCGCCGCGCGTCTGGGCGACGCGTGGCTGATGAATCCGCATACGACGCTGCCGACACTCGAGCGGCAGCTCGCGCAGTTTCACGAGACCCGTGAGGCGCTGGGTCGTCCGCCGGCGCGGACGATCCCGTTGATCCGCGAGTGCTACGTCGCGCCCGACATGAAGACGGCGCTCGCGGAGGCGCAGCCGTTCCTCGAGGCCAAGTACGTCGCGTATCGCGCCTGGGAGCAGGACAAGGCTCTGCCGGCCGGCGAAAGCTTCGGGCACGACTTCGAGACGCTCGCCCGCGAGCGGTTCCTCGTCGGCGATCCCGAGCGCGTGCGTGAGGAGATCGCCCGCTATCACGCGCGGCTCGGCATCACCGACCTGATCGTGCGGGTGCAGTGGCCGGGCATGGATCCCGCGCGTGTGCTGCGCAGCATCCGCCTGCTCGGTGACGAGGTTTTGCCCCGCCTCGTGTAACATGCTGCGCGGCGTCGTCCCCTTCCGGGAGGGCTGTCCCGGCTCGCTGTTCACACCGGATGTCCAGAGGAGACGTCGGATGAAGCGAGCGGTTGCCATCATCCTGGCTGCGATCTCTCTCTCCGCGTGCGCCTCGTCGGAGCCGCCGCGGCCGTCGACACTCACCACGCCGCTCAAGGGTCAGAGCGCCGAGCAGCATGCGCGCGACACGAATGACTGTCAGTTCGTCGCCAAGCAGCAGACGGGTTACGACCCCGCGACGGAGACGGCGAAGGGCGCTGGCATCGGCGCGGCGGTCGGCGCGCTAGGCGGCGCGGCTGCGGGCGCGGCGATCGGCGCGGCCACCGGTCACGCGGGGACGGGCGCGGCGATCGGCGCGGCCACGGGCGGCGTCGGCGGCGCCGCAGTCGGTGGCGGCTACAAGTACACGAAGTCGAAAGAAGGGTACGAGCAGGCGTACGCGACCTGCATGTCGCACAAGGGCTACCAGGTGCGCTGAGTTTTCCCCAACGGGAAGAACTTACACGCTACGCCGCGGTCAGCGTGCGCGCGAGCGCTGACCAGACGATCGGCTTGTTGAAGACGACGTCGGCGCCGGCCTGGCGTGCTTTGCTCACGAAGGGCTCGTCGTAACCGGTGACGACGATGACGCGCGGCCGCCGCCGCGCGGTCGCGAGGACGCGTCGAATCACGACATCACCGGGGATATCGGGCAAGCCGAGATCCGTGAGCACGACGTCGAAATCCCGCGAGGCCGCCAGCTCCGTGGCCTCGCGACCGCTGGCCGTCGCGATCACGTCCACGCCCTCGGCGCGGAGCAACAGGGTAAACGCTTCGCGAATGTCGGCGGAATCTTCGACGAGCAGCACTCGCAACTGCTTGCGTTTTCCTCGCTCCTCTTCCATATCCATCAGTGGATAGCAATCGGGATGCCGAGTGACATGGCAAGGCGGCGACCGGGAGCCCTTGACCCGTCCTGAGGGCCGGTGGTCTACTGGATCGCTCGTGAATACGGCCCTCAAGCGCACCCCGCTTTACGACGCGCACGTGAAGGCCGGCGCCCGCATGGTGCCGTTCGGCGGTTGGGAAATGCCCGTGCAGTACTCCGGAATCGTCGACGAGCATCGGACCGTGCGTGCCGGTGTCGGCTGCTTCGACGTCAGTCACATGGGCGAGTTCGAGGTCGAAGGTCCACAGGCGCTCGCGGCGCTGCAGCGGCTCACGACCAACGACGTCGGCGCGCTCGAGATCGGTCAGGTGCAGTACTCGCTGCTCTGCTATCCCGACGGCGGTATCGTCGACGACCTCACGCTCTACCGCCTGGCGTCCGATCGCTACATGCTCACGGTGAACGCGTCGAACATCGACAAGGACTGGCGCTGGGTCAACGAGCACGGCGGCGGTGCGCGCTGGCGCAATGTCTCAGACGCGACCGGACTCGTCGCGGTGCAGGGGCCGAAGGCCGAGGCCCTTGTCGGACGGGTCAGCGACATCGACGTGACGCGCATCCCGTATTACCACTTCGCCACAGGCCGCGTCGCTGGCGCGCAGGCGATCATCTCGCGCACGGGCTACACCGGTGAGGACGGCTTCGAGCTGTACGTGGCGGCTTCCGACACGCCGCGGGTGTGGTCGGCGCTGCTCGAGGCCGGCCGTGGTGAGAGCGCCGTGCCTGTGGGGCTCGGCGCGCGGGACACGCTACGACTCGAGATGAGCTACGCGCTGTACGGCAACGACATCGACGAGACGACGAGCCCGCTCGAGGCGGGCCTGGGGTGGATCGTCAAGCCCGCCAAGGGCGACTTCGTCGGCCGCGACGCGATCGAAAAGGTCCGCGCGTCCGGACCGGCGCGCAAGCTGGTCGGGATCGAGATGGCGGACCGCTCGGTTGCCCGACACGGCTATCGAGTGGTCGGGTTCGCCTCGCGTACTGATTCCCCGACCGTCGGGCGCGAAGGCGTCCCGACGGCAATAGGAATTATCACCTCTGGGTCGTACGGCCCGTCGGTCGAGCGCTCGATCGCATTGGCGTACGTGCCGAGCGCGCAGGCGGCGATCGGCACCGAGGTCGCTGTCGAGATCCGCAATCAGGCGAAGCCCGCGCGCGTCGTGAAGACGCCGTTTCATCCTTCCCGTGTGAAGAAATGAGGATCTAGCCCCATGGCCAACAGTCCGAGTGACCTCAAATACACGCGCGAGCACGAGTGGGCCAAGCGGGAAGGTGACCGCGTTCGCGTCGGAATCACGCAGTTCGCGCAGGAGCAGCTGGGCGACGTGGTCTTCGTCGAGCTCCCCAAGGTCGGTGCGAAGGTGACGGCGCATCAGGCGTTCGGCGTCGTGGAATCCGTCAAGGCAGTGTCCGACCTGTTCGCGCCGATCTCGGGCGAGGTGATCGAGACCAACGCCGAGCTTCCGCAGAAGCCCGAGACCGTGAACAAGGACCCCTACGGCAAGGGCTGGATGATCATCGTCAAGCCATCTAACGCCAGCGAGCTCGATCAGCTGCTGAGCGCGCAGCAATACGACGAGTTCGTCGCGCAGGGTGGGGGCGGGCACTGATGGCGAGTCGCTACATCGCGAACACGCCGACCGAGCAGCGCGAGATGCTGCGTACGGTCGGCGCCTCCTCGATCGAAGACCTGCTCGTCAAGATTCCGCCGAAGGCGCGGCTCTCACGTCCGCTCGCGCTGCCGCCGGCGCTGGCGGAGGCCGATCTCGTCCGGCATCTGCGGAGCCTGGCGGCGACGAACGCCGACGCCGACCGCTATGCGTGCTTCCAGGGGGCGGGCTCCTACGATCATTTCATTCCGAGCCCGATCAACCACCTGATCTCGCGCGGCGAGTTTTTCACCGCATACACGCCTTATCAGCCCGAGGCCAGCCAGGGCACGCTGCGCACGATCTACGAGTACCAGACGATGATCGCCGAGCTCACGGGCATGGACGTCGCCAATGCGTCGATTTACGACGGCGCCAGCTCGCTCGCGGAGGCCGCGCTGATGGCGCACTCCGTCACCGAGCGGACCGAAATCGTGCTGGCGCGCGGCGTGAATCCGCTCTACCGCCGCGTGGTGGCGACGTACTGCGACGGGCCGGGCATCCGCTTGCGCGACGTGGCAGCGCCGGAGGGCGTGCTTGACGCGGACGCCGCGAGCAAGCTCATCGGCAAGAAGACCGCGGCGCTGGTGATCCAATCGCCGAACTTCTACGGCTGCCTCGAAGACGTCGCGGCCGCCGCCGAGATCGCGCACGCTGCTGGGGCGCTGCTCGTGGTCGTGGCCGATCCCGTGAATCTCGGCGTGCTCGAAGCGCCGGGCCGGCTCGGTGCCGATATCGTGGTGGGCGAGGGACAGGGGCTCGGCGTGCCGATGTCGTTCGGCGGGCCGAACCTCGGCGTGTTCGCCGCCAAGAATGATCTCGTGCGACGTATCCCAGGGCGGCTCGTCGGCGCGACCGTCGATCGCGATGGGCAGCGCGGCTTCGTGCTGACGCTGCAGACGCGCGAGCAGCACATCCGCCGCGCGAAAGCGACGTCGAACATCTGCACGAACGTCGCGCTTTGCGCGCTCATGGCCACCATCTACATGGCGACGCTCGGCAAGCAGGGGCTGCAGCGCGTGGGTGAGCTGTCCACCGCGAAGGCGCACTATGCGGCCGAACAGCTGACCAAGGTGCCTGGAGTGTCGCTGCGCTTCTCGGCGCCGTTCTTCAAAGAGTTCACGCTGCGGCTGCCGAAGTCGCCCTCCAGCATCGTCGCGAGGCTCGCGAAGAAGCACATCCTGCCCGGGACACCGCTCAAAACCTACGACCGCACGCTGGCCGACTGCCTGCTCGTGGCGGTGACCGAGCAGCGCACGCGCGAGGAGATCGACGCCTACGCCGCCGCGCTCGCCGAGGTGCTCCGATACCCCCAGGAGGGGCACAAGTGAGCGCCTACGACAAGTTGGTCTTCGAGCTCTCGTCGCCGGGGCGGGTCGGCTTTTCGCTGCCCGAGAGCGACGTGCCGGTCGCGCCGATCGCCGAGCTCTTGCCGAAGAAGTATCTGCGCGGCGCGGCGGCGGGCCTGCCCGAGGTCTCGGAGTTCGACGTCGTGCGCCATTACTCGCGGCTCTCGCGGATGAACTACGGCGTGGACACGCACTTCTATCCGCTCGGCTCGTGCACGATGAAGTACAACCCGAAGATCAACGAGGACATGGCGCGTGTGCCGGGTTTCGCGCGGCTGCATCCGCTGACGCGGCCCGAAGACGCCCAGGGCGCGCTGCATCTGATGTATGGCCTCGCGCGGATGCTCGCGGAGATCGCCGGCATGGATGCGGTGTCGCTCCAGCCGGCCGCCGGAGCGCAGGGCGAGTTCGCTGGCGTGCAGATGATTCGCGCGTATCACGCCTCGCGCGGCGAGAAGCGCACCAAGGTCCTCATTCCCGATTCTGCGCACGGCACGAATCCTGCCTCGACGGCCATTGCCGGTTACGAGGTCGTCGAGGTGAAGTCGCTGCCGAACGGCGAGGTCGACGTCGAAGCGCTGGCGCGCCAGGTCGGCCCCGACGTCGCGGCTTTCATGATCACGGTGCCGAACACGCTGGGCATGTTCGAGCCGCGCATCATGGAGATCACCGAGATCTGTCACGCCAGGGGCGTGCAGGTCTACATGGACGGCGCCAACCTCAACGCGATCCTCGGCATCACGCGGCCCGGTGATCTCGGCTTCGACGTCTGCCACTTCAATCTGCACAAGACCTTCACGACGCCACACGGAGGCGGCGGACCGGGCGCCGGACCCGTCGGCATCAAGTCGCACCTCGAGCCGTTCCTGCCCACGCCGGTCGTGGTGAAGGAAGGCGACGCGTACGCGCTGGATTGGAAACGGCCGAAGTCGATCGGCAAGCTGCAGGCGTTCTGGGGCAACTTCGGCATGCTCGTGCGCGCGTACACGTACATCCGAACGATGGGCGCCGATGGGCTGCGCGCCGTGTCGGACAACGCCGTGCTGAACGCGAACTACATCATGAAGCGGCTCGAGGCGGATTACGACGTCTCCGTCCCCGGCCCGTGCATGCACGAGTGCGTTCTGTCGGCGCGGCGGCAGAAGAAGCAGGGGGTTACGGCCACAGACATCGCGAAGCGACTGCTCGATCTCGGCTTCTACGCGCCCTCGACGTACTTCCCGCTGATCGTCGAAGAGGCGCTGATGATCGAGCCGACCGAGACGGAATCGAAAGAGACGCTCGACCAGTTCTGCGACGCGATGATTCAGATCGCCCGCGAGGCGGCGCAGAACCCCGCTATCGCGACGGCGGCGCCGGTGACGACGCCGGTGCGGCGCCTGGACCAGACGCGCGCCGCGCGCGAGCCGAATCTCAAGTGGAGCCCGAAGCGCTAGCGCGTGACCGAGGGGCGCCACGGGTTCCGGGGCGCCCCGAGCGTTGGCCGGGGAGTCCGAGGGGGCGTAGCCCCTTCGCTCAAACAATCGGGGACCATTTCGGGGCCCCCAACATGATGGCGACCGCCTGGCGCTTGCTGATCACCGAGCCGACTGACGGCGCCACCAACATGGCGATCGACGAAGCGCTCTGGCGCGGTCGCCATGCGGGCACATCGCCTCCGACCGTGCGCTTCTTCGCGTGGGACCCGCCGACGGTCTCCGTCGGCTATGGGCAGCCGCTCGATCGCCACGTCGACGTCGCGTCGTGCCGCCGGCTCGGCGTCGGTCTCGTGCGCCGCCCGACGGGCGGCAGCGCTATCTATCACGACGGCCCCGAGCGCGAGCTGACCTACTGCGTGACGGCGACGGCCGCTGATCTCGGCGTCGGCAGTGATCTGCTCGAGACGTATCGCTGGATCGCCCAGGCGCTCGTCCGTGGACTGAACGCGCTCGGCGCGGGCGCGGAAATGATTCCGACCGGACGCGGCCTCGGGCCCGACCCGGCGTTCTGCTTCGCGCGCACCGGCGCGTTCGAGATCGAAGCCGGCGGCAAGAAGCTGGTCGGCAGCGCGCAGCGCCGGCTCGGCACGTCGTTTCTGCAGCACGGCGCCGTGCTGCTGGGCGTGGACGCCGAGCGGCTTCGCGAGCTCTTTCCCACGACGCGTGATCCGCTCGCCACGCTGACCACGCTCGAGGCCGCCATCGGCCGACGCCCCGCGTTCGACGAGGTCGCCAGGGCGCTGGGCGACGCCTTCGAGGCCGAGCACCAGCTGACGCTCGTGCCGGGCGGGCTGTCGGTGGCGGAGACCGCACACGTCGAAACGTTGGTCGCCGAGCGCTACGCGCGCGAGACGTTTCTGACCGCGCCCGCACAGGCGTAGGGACGCCGCGTGAGCCGCGAGTACCCCGACTATCCCCGCGTCGGAGTCGGCGCCGTCGTGCTCTCGCGCGGTCGCGTGCTGCTGGTCCGGCGAGGCAAGGCGCCGGCCGAGGGACGCTGGAGCCTGCCCGGCGGTCTCGTCGACCTCGGCGAGACGTCGGTCGACGCCGCGCGCCGCGAGGTCGAAGAGGAGTGCGGCATCAAGGTCCGGATCGCCGGTCTCGCCGGCGTGCTCGATCGGGTGACGCGCGATACCGACGGACGCGTTCGCTATCATTGGCTGCTGGTGGATTACCTGGCTTTTCCGGAGTCCGACGACGACACGATCACGGCCGGCGACGATGCGGCGGAGGTGCGCTGGGTGCCCATAGACGAGGTGAATCGCTTGCTCACGACCGACGGGCTGCTGGACATGATTCACCGCGCGGCCGCGCTCGCGGGGGGAGGTGGCGCGTGAAGATCGACGTGTCCGCCGGGCCCCTCGAGACGATGAAGAGCGATGCGATCGTGATCGGTGTGTATGCCGAAGAAGCGAAGCTCCGCGACGTGCCCGCGCGCGTCGACCGCGCATTGGGCGGGCAGCTGCGTGAGATCCTCGACGCCGAGCGCTTCACGGGCAAGCCGGCTTCCGTCACGCACCTACACACCGGCGGCCGCATTCCGTCTGGACGCGTCGTCGTCGTCGGCCTGGGCAAGCGCCTTGAGCTGACGCCCGAGACGCTTCGTCGCGCGGCGTCGGCGGGGCTGCGGCGCGCGCGCGATCTCGGCTCGAAATCCGTCGCGATCGATGTGCTCGGCGATCGGCTGCCCGCCCGTGCCCGCGCTCACGCGGTGACCGAAGGCTCACTGCTCGGCGCCTACGTCTTCGACCGCTACAAGCGCGAGAAGAACGACAAGCGCGTCGAGACGCTGACCGTGGTGGAGTCGGACGGCCGACGGCGCCGCGAGGCGGCGGACGGCGCCCGCACCGGCGAGGTGTTCGCCGACGCGACGTGCTTCGCGCGCGATCTGGTCAACAGCCCGGCGAACGACGTGCATCCGACGTATCTCGCGAAGGTCGCCGGCGACATCGCCAAGGAGGCAAAGCTCGGGCTGAAGGTGTTCGACCGCGCCGAGTGTCAGAAGATGGGGATGGGCCTGTTTCTCGGCGTTGCGGCCGGCAGCGAGCAGCCGCCGAAGTTCATTCACCTCTCGTACACGCCGTCGGGTCGGAAGCGCCGGCGCGTGGCCGTGATCGGCAAGGGCATCACCTTCGACTCGGGAGGGCTCGATCTCAAGTCCGCCGAGGGCATGCTGCGGATGAAGGACGACATGTCGGGAGCGGCCGCCGTGCTCGCGATCATGCGTGCGCTGCCGCGCCTGTCGCCGGCGGTGGAGGTGCACGGTCTCATCGCCGCCACCGAGAACATGCCGTCGGGGTCGGCGGTGCGTCCGGGCGACGTGCTCCGCGCCATGAACGGCACCACGGTCGAGATCGGCAACACCGACGCCGAGGGACGCCTCACTCTCGCCGATGCGCTTTGCTACGCGCGCGACAAAGTCGGCGCCGAGGAGATCGTCGACATGGCCACGCTCACGGGGGCGTGCGTGGTCGCGCTCGGCCCGCTGTGCTCGGGTCTGTTCGCCAACGACCAGGGGCTCGCAGATCGACTGCTGAGTGCCGCGACGAATGCCGGCGAGCGGGTGTGGCAGCTGCCGCTCATCGACGAGTACCGCGAAAACCTCAAGAGCGACGTCGCCGACTTCAACAACGTTGGCCCGCGTGGGGGAGGCGCCATCACCGCGGGGCTCTTCCTCAAGGAGTTTGCCGGCGACCGCCCGTGGGCGCACCTCGACATCGCCGGTCCCGCGTTTGTAGAGAAGGACACGCCGATCGGGCCGCGCGGCGCCACGGGCGCGCCCGTTCGCACGCTGCTCTGCTATTTGATGCAGTAGTAGAAGTCCGGCGCGGCGCCACCACTGGACCTTGGTCGTAGGGCTGGCGTCGGGTCGCTGTGCTACTCTGCCGGCCCGTGCGCTGGGGCCGGCACCTGCTCGCGTGGTCGCTCGCGACACTTCTGGTTGGCGCCGGGATTGGGGCCGCCGCGGCCGCTCGTCCCGCGCCTGAACGGCCGTCCGTCCTCATCCTCCTGCCGGGCCAGCCAGGCGCGCCGGGCTCGACAGCCGTCGCCTCCGGCATCCGTGCGGTGCTGCACACGGAGTGGTCGTTCCGGGTGAGTATCGAGATGGAGTATGTCGACGTCGCTCGCTTCACCTCGCCTGAAGCGGAAGCGCGCCGACTCCGAACGGTGTATGGCTCGAAGTACGGAAATCGGCGCTTCGACGTGATCGTGGCAGCGTTCCCCGAGCCCTTCCGGTTCGTCCTTCGCACGCGTGACGACCTTTGGCCGGGAACCCCGGTCATCGTCTGCGGGGTGGACGAGCACAGCGTGCGTGACCTGAAGCCCCCTCCTGGCTTCGCGGTGCTCACGATCCGCTTCGACATGGCGGGGACGGTGCGCGCTGCGCAGGCCCTTCTACCCGATACGCGGCACGTCGCCCTCGTCGGGGGCGCCAGCTCAGCGGAGCAGGTCTACCACGACCTGATCCGGCAAGCGGTGTCGAAGGGGGGCGGGCTCGACGTCATCGACCTCACCAGGCTTCCGATCGCAGATGTGCTGGCTCGCGTGTCGAAACTGCCCGAGCACACAGTCATCGTGCAATCCAGCTATCACGTCGATGCCGCCGGGCAGCCCTTCTTCGGTACTGACGTCGTCCCGCACGTCTCCAACGCGGCGAACCGCCCCGTCTTCACGCCGGTCAGCTTCGAGCTGGGGCGGGGAGTCGTGGGCGGATCAGTCATCGACTTCGAAGATATCGGCCGTGATGCTGGCAGGATGGCGGCGCGGATATTGCGCGGCGAGGCCCCGCCGTCGGCGCCGGTGCCGAGCCCCACGGCGACCAGCGCACCGCGGTTCGACGGCCGCCAGCTCGCGCGCTGGCACCTCGACGAGCGGCGACTACCGGAGGACAGCCAGGTCATCTTTCCCCAGCGGACGCTCTGGCAGGAGTACCGCTGGCATGTCATAAGCGCAGCCAGTCTCGTTGGGGTGCAGGCGGCGCTCATCGTCACGCTGCTCGTTCAGCGCCGACGGCGCCGCGAGGCTGAGGCGGCTGCGCAACACCACCTCAGTCAGATCGCTCACCTCGACCGCGTTGCCGGTATGGGGCATCTTGCCTCGTCGATGGCGCACGAGCTGAACCAGCCGCTGGCCGGAATCCTCGCAAACGCGCAGGCCGCAAAACTGCTGCTGTCGGACTCGCAGCCCGATCTCCAGGAGCTTCGAGCATGTCTCGTTGACATCATCAGCGATGATCATCGAGCGAGCGAGGTCATCCGGCGCATGCGGCACCTGCTGAAGAAGAGCGACTTCGTCAGTGTGCCACTCGCGCTCGACGATCTCGTGGCCAAGACAATCTCCCTCGTCGCGAACGACGCGCTGCTGCATGCCGTGACCATCGATCTCCTGGCTGCGCCCGCTCTTCCGGTCGTGTACGGCGATCTCGTGCAGGTTCAGCAGGTGATCTTGAACTTGCTCACCAACGCCATCACCGCCGCCGCGAACGGAGGTGCCCCAACGCGGAAGGTCACCGTGTGGACCTCGGACTCCACCGCGCCGTATGTCGAGCTTGGCGTGCACGGCTCGGGCAAGGGCATCGCGGAAAGCGACCTCGGTCGCATCTTCGAGCCGTTTTTCACCACTAAACTGGACGGGCTCGGTATGGGGTTGACGATCAGCCGCACGATTGTGGAGGCCCACGGCGGTCGCCTCCTGGTCGAGAATGATCCCGCCGGAGGCGCAACCTTTCGGGTCCACCTTCGTACCGACCAGTCCGCGGCGACGTGAGCCGCGCCCGCCTCCTCCGCGATCCCGGCGCCTCTGCTGGTGTACGCTCCGACGGGTGAAGCAGCTACTGTCTGAGGTCTGGGACATCTCGGGCCCTCAGCGTAAATGAGTGGGGGCGTCGACCTGCACTCGCACACGACCGCGTCGGACGGCACGCTGACGCCGCGCGAGCTCGTGCAGGCGGCTGCGCGGCGCGGCGTGCGCGTGCTCGCGGTGACCGACCACGATTCGACGGAGGGACTCCGCGACGCTGTCGACGAGGCGGCGCGCCATCCGCCGCTCACCATCGTGCCCGGGCTCGAGATCAATTGCGACGTGCCCGGCGCCGAGGTCCACATTCTCGGCTATTACGTCGATCATGAGGCTCCGTGGTTTCAGGAGTTTCTACGCGAGCAGCGCGTCGAGCGCGCCGCGCGCGTGGAACGCATCGTGGCGCGCCTGGCCGAGCTGGGGATGCCGATCGACGCTGCCGAGGTGTGGGCACTGGTGAAAGAGGGCTCGGCCGGTCGGCCGCACGTGGCGCAGGTGATGGTGCAGCGCGGTTATGTGGCGTCCGTGCGCGAGGCGTTCGACCGCTATCTACACGCGAACGGTCCCGCCAACGTTCCGCGCAAGCGCCTGTCGCCCACCGACGCTGTCCGGATCATTCGGCGCGCGCACGGCGTGCCGGTCTTCGCGCATCCTGGCCTCGCGGATCGCGACGCGATGATTCCCGAGCTGATCGACGCGGGCCTCATGGGCATCGAGGCGATCTATGCGGAGCATTCCGCGGCGCAGACGGCGCACTACAAGGACCTCTGCCGCGCGCACGGGCTCGTGGCCACCGGGGGCTCCGATTACCACGGCGAGCGCAGCGGTCGCGCGAATCCGCTCGGCCACCCACCGGTGCCGATGAGCGTGTGGGAGGAGCTCAAAGCCGCCGCGCAGAAAGCACACTCGTCATAAACGTCCAGATCTTCGGCTTCCATGATTGCCAGGACACGCGCAAGGCGTTGCGCTTCTTCGCCGAGCGACGGATTGCCGTGCACTTCGTCGATCTCAAGGAGCGTCCCGCGGCCAAAGGCGAGCTGAAGCGATTCGCCGATCGCTTCGGGCCGGCGGCCGTGATCGACAAAAACAGCGCGACCTACAGAACCATGGGCCTGCGCGTGGCGCTCGATTCGCCGCAACGCCTGCTCGAGCGCGCGCTGACCGAGCCACGTCTGTTGCGCACGCCGCTGGTGCGGAACGGCGGCAAGGTCGCCATCGGCCATACGCCCGACGAGTGGCAGGCGTGGGTCGATGCCGAGAAGAAGCCCCCCGCGGCGGGGGACAAGCAAGCGTAGTGCAGGCGCTCGACGGGCTCACAGTCCTCGACTGTGCGACGTTCGTCGCCGCGCCCTTCTGCTGCACGCTGCTCGGCGAGTTTGGCGCCACGGTGATCAAGGTCGAGCAGCCGGGCATCGGCGACGATCTGCGACGTCTCGGCCGCCGTGCCTCGAGCGGGCAGCCTGACTGGTGGCTGGTCGAGTCGCGCAACAAGAAGTCGATCACGTGCAACCTGCGTGCGCCCGACGGCCAGGCGCTGCTGCGCCGCCTGGCCGCCTCCGCCGACGTGCTCGCCGAGAACTTCCGGCCTGGCACGATGGAGCGCTGGGGCCTCGGGTGGGACGATCTACGCGCGCTGAACCCGCGACTCGTCATGGTCCGGATCTCCGCCTTCGGTCAGACGGGCCCCGCGCGGGAGCGGCCGGGCTTCGGGCGCATCGCCGCCGCGGTGAGCGGAGCGTCGTATCTCTCGGGGCATCCCGATCGACCGCCCGTCAGCCCAGGGACCCCGACGATTCCGGACTATCTCGCCGGCACGTTCGGCGCGTTCGGAGCGCTGACGGCGCTGCGCCACCGCGACCGCACCGGCGAGGGGCAGGTCGTCGACATTGGCCTCTACGAGCCGATGCTTCGCATGCTCGACGAGTTGGTGCCCGTGTACGGCGCGTCGGGATACGTCCGCGAGCGCATCGGCTCGGCCACCGAGTACGTCGTGCCGCACAATCACTATGCGACGCGCGACGCCGGCTGGATCGCGATCGCGTGTACCAACGACCGCATGTTCGAGCGCCTCGTGACGAAGGCCATGGATCGGCCCGGGCTCGTCTCGGAATTTCCGACGATGGCGGCGCGCCTGGCGCGACGTGACGAAGTGGACGCGGCGGTGGCGCGCTGGGTCGGCGCCCTTGATGCGACGGAAGTGCTCGCGAAGCTCGACGCCGCCGAGGTCCCGTGCTCACGCGTGGCGAGTGTGCGTGACATCTTCGAGGATCCTCAGGTGCATGCGCGCGGCAACATCGTCGCGATGCCGAGCCCGCTCGGCGGGCTGCTGCACATGGTAGGCGTCGTGCCTCGGCTCTCCGTCACCCCGGGGCACGTGCGCGAGACGGGTCCGTTGCAAGTCGGCGCCGACAACGAAGAGATTTACTGCGGGCGGCTGGGTTTGAGCCGCGACGAGCTGGCCTCGCTGCGCGCCCGCGGTATCGTCTAGGTCCTCACCTCACGGCGCTTTCCAGGTCGAGCCGCCGCGCGCGTCCATCAGCGAGACGTGCGGGTCGCCCTCGCGCACCAGCCCCAGCTCGACGCGCGCCCGCCCACTGGTGTCGTAGAGCGTGAACGCGGGCGCGCCCTGAGCGAGCGTGACCAGGCCCGCACGGGGTCGTCCGGTCTTGTCGCCGAGCACGAGCAGTGACGTGTCCTCTTGCATGCCGAGCGTGAGGCGCTGGGAGCCGGCGGCGTCTCGGAACCGCAGCGCGATTTCCTTGTCGCTGTCGCTGGGACCGAGCTCGACCCGAATGCGGCCCGACGCATCCTTGACGAGGAACTTCTGCGCTTCGACGACGCGTCGTGGGGCCGCCGCGCCGAGGGTCGCGACGACGACCGCCGTGAGTCCGAGCACCACGGCGATGCGGCGCCAGCGCGTCACCTCCGCCTCCAGCCGGTCCACGCGCCGCACAATCGTTTCGTACCGCTCGTCCGGCATCGTCGCCTCCGTGGCCGATGAGTCGCGCGGCTCAGCGCCACGCCGTGTTCCAGCGTAGCGCAGGCGGGTGCACCGACGTGAGCTTTACCCGCGCCTGTCGGGCGCGGCCGCCGCCTTCAGGGGCAGTACGCGGGAAACACGCGGCGTACGACGTCGGCCGGGTTGATCGCGAGCAGACCCGTCACCAGACGCCGCGCAGCGCCTCGCACGGCGACGAACGTGATGGCCGCCGTCGCCAGCACCCGTCCGGCTTCGTCACGCGCGGTGATCTGGGTGTCCCAATATCGTGCGTCGTCGGCACGCGGCCGTGTGGCCGCGCGATCGCCGCGCAGCAGCACGGCACCGGCGGCGGATGCCTCGCCGTGCAGGGTGACGACGAGCTCCGTGGTCATTCCCGACTCGCCGCTCGCGAGCGCACCCAGCCAGAACGCGGCTTCGTCGAGCAGCGTCGTGAGCGCGATCGGCGACAGCCGACCGTCGTCGCGAACGAAGCCGGGGCGCGGCACCCAGGCGCCGGTCACCGCCCCGCCATCGAAGGCGAGCTGCGCCCTCAGGCCGCGCGGATTCTCGAGACCGCACGCGAAGCACGTGAGGGAAACAGGGAGGGGCGCCGGCGCGGAGGCGGCCGGCATATCCGGCACTGCGTCGGACGCAAGATGCGCCACGTCGACGGCTCCGTCGACGAGCACGGCGCCACCGGCGGGCTCGGCCACACAGCAGGCGAGGCGGTCGGCGTCGCGCGCGAGCGTCAGGGCGAGCGGCACGCCGAGCGGCACGCGGCGCAGATACCGGCCGCGCACCGTGCGTCGATCACGACGCGCCGCCAGGAGGTCGAACAGGCCGAGCACGGAACCGCCGTGCGCGGCATCGGGCAAACCCTGAAATGCGGGATCGAGCGTGAGCGTCAGGTCGGCGCCGGCGCCGCCCAAGGCGGCGCGGAGCGTCGCGTCGATAGTCGTCATGCGATAATGTCGCGTGCCGCCGCAGATTCTCGCACATCGCGCGTTCGTGCGAGCGACGCTCACGAATTTCTTCTTCAGTCTCAGCCTCAACGGCTACGTGTTGCTGCCGCTGCACGTCCACGCGCTCGGCGGGACGGAAGTCGCCATCGGCCTCGTCATGGGCGTGTACAGCGCGGTCGGCATCGTGTGCCAGCCTCTGGTGGGCCCGTGGGTCGACGCGCTCGGGCGGCGCGCGTTCATGATCGCCGGCACCGCGCTCGTGCTCGCCGCCTCGTTGCTGCCGATCGCGTTCGACTCGATCGGCGTGTTCGCGCTCGTGCGCGCGCTGCACGGCGTCGGGTTCTCCATCTACTTCGTCGCGATGTTCTCGTTCGTCGTCGACCTCGTCCCCGCCACGCAACGCGGTTGGGCGCTCGGTATCTTCGGGGTGTCGGGTTTCGTCGCGACGGCGGTGGCTCCGCTGCTGGGCGAGTGGATCGTGCGCAGCGTCGGATTCCGAATGCTGTTCGTGATCTCGGCGATGCTGGGAGCGGTGCCGCTGGCGCTCGTGTTGCGCCTGGGACGACCCCATCGCGCGCGCGCCGCGGCGCCGGCGCCGGGCTGGATGCTGGCGGGACTCTCCGACGTCCTGCAGCGACACATGGTCGTAAGCTTGTTTTTCGGGCTTGGCTCCGGGACCATCTTCGCGTTTCTGCCGACCTTCGCGCAGAGCCTCGCCGTGACCACACTGTCGCTGTTCTATACGGCATATGCGGCCGCGGCCATTGCCGTGCGCGTCTTCGGCGGGCGACTCATCGACACGCACGGCCGCCGCGCCGTCATTGTGCCCTCGATGTTCCTGCAAGCGAGCGCTCCGGCGCTGCTCGCCATGGTGGGCATCCTCGTGACGCGCACCAGCACCGTCCCCGTCGTGCCGGTGCTGTTCCTGGCGGGATTGCTGTCCGGCGGCGCCCACGGCTTCCTCTATCCCGGGCTCGCTGCGCTGGTCACGGATCTGGCGCCGCCAGCCCGTCGAGCCACCTCGGTCGGCGTCTTCAGCGCGATGTTTCTCGTGGGGCAGGCGGGCGGCGCGTTCGTGTTCGGCGGGGTGGCGCACGGTCTCGGCTACGCGTCGATGTGGACGATCCTCGCCTTCGCGCTGCTGATCGGTGCGGTGTTGTCGATGGGGCTGGCGCGGCCGGCGCCGCGCCGCCACGCGACACGCCCGGGTATACTGACGGCCGATGTCCAAGCTCGAAGCCGATGACCTCCGCTGGGCGCTGCAGCGCCGGCTCGAGGACGTCTTCGCCAAGCTCGGCGAGAAATTCGGCGATCTCACCGGGCGTGTCGAGACCGACATCCGGCCGGCCGTCTCCTTCGACGACGTCGGGGGCGTCCGACAGGCGAAGGCGGCGCTGCGCGGCTTCGCCCACGCGCTGACCAAGCCCGAGCTCTACCAGGAGTGGGGCATCGCGCCGCCCAAGGGCGTGCTGTTGTACGGCCCGCCCGGCACGGGGAAATCCAAGCTCGCGCGCGCGCTGGCTTCCTCAGCGGGAGCGATCTTCTACCACGTCAAGCTGTTCAACCTGACGTCGAAGTTCGGCGCCAACACCGGTGAGCTGCTCCAGGAAATCTTGCGAATCGCCGCGGGCGAGGGCAAGGGCGTGCTGTTCCTGGACGAGGCGGAGGCGATGTCGCTCGAGCATCTGTTGCCGCCGCCACAGGCGCGCGAGGCGAGCGCCCGGCTGGTGGCCACGGTGTGCGAGCGCCTCGACGGGCTGCCCAATACGGCGCGCATCCTCGTGATCGCCTCTACCAGCCGCACCGACGCGGTGGATTCGGCGCTCGTCGCGCCAGGACGGCTCGATCACCTGGTGGAGGTCCCGCTGCCCGATCCCGACGAGCAGCGCGAGATCCTCGAGCTGCTGAAGGCACGTATGGAGCGTGACGCCGGGCGGGCGATCTTCGAGCCCGTCGACTACCGCAAGGCGCTGCCGATGATGGGCGGCATGAGCGGTGCCGATATCACCGAGATTCTGCGCCGGGCGGTGGAGGAGAAGGTTCACCAGGTGGCCGAGGGCGGCCAGGCCTCGCTGGTCAGCACGCAGGATCTTCTCGAGGCCATCGACCGCTACAAGCGTGTGCGCAGCGTGGTCGAGAAGATTCGCTACGGGCAGTACCTGTGATCTCGACCTCGAAGATCCGCGTCCGTTACGCCGAGACCGATTGCATGAAAGTGGTCTACTACGGCCACTATCTGACCTACTTCGAGGTGGCCCGCGTGGAGTTCCTGCGCCAGCAAGGCCACGCGATGGCGGACGTCGATCAGAAAGTCCACATGCCCGTGGTCGAGGCGGTCGTGCGCTACCACAAACCGGCGCTGCTCGACGACCTGCTGGAGGCGCGCTGCTGGATCGCCGAGCGCAAGCGTGCATCCTTCCGATTCGGCTACGAGCTGGTGAACGAGCGCGGTGAGCGCATCGCGTCCGGCTCGACGCTGCACGCGTGTTGGGACCCCGCGACGTCGAAGATGATCGCCGTCCCCGACTGGCTGGCCGCGATCATGCCCGTCGCATTGCCCTCGCCCCCGTCGCCTGTATAATCCTAAGTCGGCCGGATGATCGAAGTTCAGAATCTCACCAAGCACTACGGCCCCGTCACCGCGATCCGCGACGTGTCGTTCAGCGTCGCGCCCGGTGAGATCGTGGGTTTCCTCGGCCCCAACGGCGCCGGTAAGTCGACGACGATGCGCATCCTGTCGTGCTTTATGCCCGCCAGCGGTGGCACCGCGAAGGTGGCCGGCTACGACGTCTTCCGCGAGTCGCTCGAGGTGCGCCGGCGCATCGGCTATCTGCCGGAGAGCGTGCCGCTCTACACGGACCTGCGCGTCGCGCCGTATCTCGAGTTCGTGGCCGAAGCCAAAGGCGTGCCGCGCGGCGACCGCAAGAAGCGGGTCGCCGACGCGATGGACCGCTGCCGCATCGCCGACGTGCAGAATCGGCTGATCGGCAAGCTCTCGAAGGGCTATCGCCAGCGGGTGGGCCTGGCGCAGGCCATCGTCAGCGATCCGGCGGTGCTGATTCTCGACGAGCCGACGATCGGGCTCGATCCGAAGCAGATCACCGAGATCCGAGAGCTGATCAAATCCCTGGCCGGCGACCACACGGTGATCTTGTCCACGCATATCCTGCCCGAGGTCTCGATGGTCTGCTCCTCGGTGGTGATCATCAACAAAGGCGCGATCGTTGCGCAGGGGCCCATCGACAGCCTCGTCGAGCAGTTCTTCCCGACGGCGCGCGTCGAGGTCGAGATCGCCGGCCCGCCCCCTCACGCGGTGCGTGACGCCTTGCGGCTGATCCCCGGCGTCGTGGCGGTCAGCGATCTGCCGAGCTCCGACGGCATCGGCCGCTACATGGTCGAATCCTCTCGCGGGCGCGACGTGCGCGGCGAGGTCTTCCTGCTCGCCGCCCAGAAGCGGTGGGATCTGCGCGAGCTGCGCCGCATGGGCATGACGCTCGAGGAGGTGTTCCTGCACGTCGTCGCGGGCGAGCAGACGGCGCCGGAGGAGACGCCGTGAAGATCTGGCCGATCTTCAAGAAAGAGATGCGGCTCTACTTCACCTCGCCGGTGGCGTGGGTGATCATGGCCGTCTTCCTGTTCATCGCGGGCTACTTCTTCTATTCGATTTTCAGCTACTACGCCCGGGTGTCGATGCAGTCCGCCATGAATCCGATGGGCGGCGGCGGACTCAACGTGACCGACGGCGTGCTGCGGCCGCTCTTCTCGAACTTCAGCGTGATTCTGCTCTTGATGATGCCGCTCGTGACCATGCGCCTCTTCGCCGAGGAGCGGCGCAGCGGCACGATCGAGCTGCTGCTGACCTATCCCATACGTGACGGAGCCGTGCTGCTCGGCAAGTTTCTGGCGGCCTTCGCGCTGTACGCGCTGATGATCGCGCTCACGCTGCTCTATCCGGCGATCATCTGGTATTTCGCGCCGCTCGAGTGGGGTCCGATTCTCACCGGGTATGTGGGCCTCCTGCTGATGGGCGCCACGTTCATCGCCGTCGGCGTGTTCGCGTCGTCGCTCACCGAGAACCAGATCGTGGCGGCGCTGGTGAGCTTTTTGATCTTGTTGATGTTCTGGGTGGTGGGCTGGTCGGCGGACTTCGCGGATCCGGCGCTCGGGCGAGTGCTGCAGCATCTGTCACTGACCGAGCACAACGACAGCTTCGCCAAGGGCGTGTTCGAGACGAAGGACATCATCTTCTACGTGAACTTCACGCTCGTGGCGTTGTTTCTCGCGCTTCGCTCGCTCGAAGCGCGTCGGTGGAAGGGGTAGACGTGCGGCGGCTCGCGGATGTCGCGTTCTATCTCGGTCTGGTTGCGCTCGCGGCGGCGGTGATCCAACCGTTCGCGCTGCCCGCACAGGGTCGCTTCTGGCGTCCGCTGGTGGCGACGGGCATCGTGCTCGTCGTGCTGTCGTCGCTGCCGTGGCTGGCGGGCCTGCGCGAAAAGCTCGGCGCGCGCACGATGTCGTACGGGCTCAACGCCGCGGTCTCGATCTTGTTGATCCTCGGCGTGGTCGGCTTCGTGGAGGCGATCTCGGCGCGGCACAGCGCGCGGCTCGATCTCACGGAGAACAAGCGCCGCAGCCTGTCGCCCCAGACCGTGTCCGTGCTCCGTGGGCTCAAGACCGATGTCAACGTCGTCGGTTTCTTCCGCTCCGATCAGCCGGGCAAGCGCGTGGCCGAAGATCTGTTCAAGCAGTACGCCGGCTTCGCCGGGAAGAAATTCACGTGGAAGATCGTGGATCCCGACAGCGATCCCGCGCTGGCGCGGCGGTACGGCATCGAGTCGTACGGCACCATCGTGCTGGAGACCAAGGCGCGGTCCGAGAAGGTCCTCGACGCCGAGGAGGAGAAGCTCACCAACGGTCTCGTCAAGGTGACCCGCGAAAGCAAGCGGACCGTCTATGTCGTGCAGGGGCACGGCGAGCACGAGATCGGCAACACCGACCGTCCCGGATTCTCCGAGGCCAAGGGCGCGCTCGAGAAGTCGAACTACGAGGTCAAGCCGCTGGTGCTTGCACGTGCCACCACGCTGCCCGACGACGCCGCGGTCGTCGTCATTCCGGGACCGCGCACCGACCTGTTCCCGCCGGAGATTGACGCGCTCGACGGCTATCTGAACAAGGGCGGGAAGATTCTCGCGATGGTGGACCCGCCGTTTCCCGCGAAGATGCAGGACGGCGCGATCAAGCGCTTCCTCGCTCGCTGGGGCGTCGATCTCGGTGACAACCTCGTGGTCGAGCTCTCGCCGATCGGCCGGCTGTTCGGGATCGGCCCCGAGGTGCCGATCATTCAGCAGTACGAGCCGCATCCGATCACGCGCGATCTCGCCGGCATCACGACGCTGTTCCCGCTGACGCGCACGGTCACGCCGGTGAAGACGCTGCCGGCCGGTGTCAATGTCCAGCCGCTGGCGAAGACGAGCCCGGAGTCCTGGGGCGAGACGGATCGGCAGGCGCTCGAGCAGGGGACGGCCAAGCCCGACCCCCAGGATCCGAAGGGCCCGCTTCCCGTCGCCGCGGTGGTCACGAAGGACAAGGCGCGGATCGTGGTGTACGGCACGTCGAATCTGGCCACCAATCAATTCCTGAACGTGCAGGGCAACCGGGATTTTTTCCTCAACACCGTGAGCTGGCTCGCTGAAGAAGAGGACCAGATCACGGTGCGACCGAAGGACACGAAGCAGACGCCGATTTTCCTCAGCGCCCAGCAGGGTCGTGTCGTGGCGTTGCTGCCGCTCGTGGTCCTGCCCGGCCTCGTGCTCGCGGGTGGGATCGTCGCCCTGGTCCGCCGGCGCTCGGCGAACTAACGCACGATGCGCTGGTACACCACGGTCGCGCTCGCCGTCGCTCTGCTGCTCGTCGGCGGCTTCTATTACGTGTACGAGATCCGCTGGGCGCCCGAGCGTGAACGTGTCGAGACCCGTAAGGGGCGGGTGTTCCAGGCGGAGGCCGCGGACGTCACCGCCGTCGAGTTGAAGCGCCCCGAGGACACCGTGCGGCTTGCGCGCGTGGGCGACGGCTGGGAGCTGAAGTCGCCGATCGTCGCGCGCGGCGACCGCGCACGCGTCGACGAGACGCTCACCACGGTGCTCACCGCGAAAACCGATCGCGAGATCGATCCCAAGCCGGGGGCTCTGGCAGATTTCGGCCTCGACAAACCCGCGGCGGAGGTGACGCTGACGCTCAAGGACGGCAAGACGCTCGGCCTCGCCCTCGGCAGCAAGACGCCGACGGGCGTCTGGGTCTACGCGCGGGAGACCGGCAAGCCTGCCGTCGTGGCGCTGCCCGATGGTGTCCTGCGCGAGGCGACCAAGCCGGTGAGCGACTTCCGCGATCGCACGATTCTCAGCGTCGAGCGCAAAGAAGTGTCCGGATTCGATATGACGGCCGACGGGCAGACGATGAGCGTGGATCACGCGGGCGACGCGTGGCGGATCACGAAGCCCGTGGCGCTGCCGGCGGACACCGAGGTGATCGGCGATATGTTCGAGAAGCTCACCGCCGCGAAGGTGAAGGAGTTCGCGGCCGAGGCGCCGACGTCGCGGGCGACGTACGGACTGGATAAGCCGCTGCGCCTGACGATTCACACGGGCCGTGACAAGGACCGCGCCAGCCGCACGCTGCTCGTCGGCCGCACCGACGCCGCGAAGAAAGGCGTGTACGCGATGCGTGAGGGCGAGCAGAGCGTGCTGCTTCTGCCCGAAGACGTGAGCAAGGCGATTCCGCGGACGGTGGCGGCGCTGCGCGACAAGCAGGTCGTGGCGGTCGACCGTGACAAGGTCACGCGGATCGACGTCGACAGTCCCAAGGGCGCCGTCAGCCTGACGAAGGACAAGGACCGCTGGACCATCACCGCGCCGCAGTCGCTGCCCGCCGACCAGGTAGAGGCGGGAGCGCTGCTCACTCGGCTGCGCGATCTGCGAGCCCAGGGTTTTCTCAGCGACGACGCGTCGGCCGTCCCGCGCGTGTTGAGCAAGCCCACAATCAAGGTGACGATCACCGAGCCGCAGAAGCCGCCCACGACCCTGCTGCTCGCGCCGTCCTCGGAAAAGCGCGGCGGCGCGCCGAGCGCCTATGCGGCCGTTGCGGGCCGCGGTCCTGTCGTCCTGGTGGACAGCAAAGCGGTCGAGGATTTCACACGCTCGGCCGACGATCTGCGGGATCACACGCTCTTCGCCGGACTCGACCCGAAAGACATCAAACGGCTCCGCGTGAACGCCGGTGGGAAGACGGCCGTGCTGGAGCGAAGCGGCGAGACGGACTGGAAGCTCCTCGAGCCGACGAAGGGCGCCGCCAAGAGCCCGCGCGTCGATGACCTGATCTATGGTGTGCGGGCGCTGCGCTGGAAGCAGATCGTCGCCCCGAATGGTGACGAGCCCGCCAAGTACGGGCTCGACGCGCCGACGATGGAAGTCGTGCTGCTCAAGGGTGATGGCCGCGAGCTCGCGCGCCTCGTCGTCGGCCGTCGCGAAGGGGACCGCGCTTACGTCCGCACCGGTGCTGGTCCCGCCATTTATGCCGTGGATCCCGGCACGCTCGGCCCCGCGCCGAAAATCCCCGATGACTTGAAGGGCTGAGCGCCCGTGGGCTGGTGTGTCGCAAGTTCGCGTGCTTTTGTGGCGTTTCGGGCCAGCGGTGATACAGTCTTCACCCAATGCCGCGTGAGATCTTCATCGTGGCGCGCGATCGCCCCGATCTTTATCGCTATCTGAGTCAAACCTTTTCCGATGCCGAAAATGTGCAGGTGATCTGGGATCGTCGCACCGGCGAGCGCCGCGTGACCGCCGTCGTCCCGCATGACCCTGAGCGCCGTCGCGCCGACCGGCGCCGCCGCCCCGCCGTCGATCAAGAGTTGCGCAACGTCGGCTACGCGTTCATCACCATCGACTAGAGTCCGGCGACTGCCGGAGGTGTTGTCGTGAGAAAAACCGTCGTCATGCTCACGTGGCTTCTCGCTCTGACGGCGTCGTCGGCGGCGCTGGCGGGGCCGAAAGACGATGTGGTCGCGGCCACCCAGGCATGGGTTGACGGCATGAATAGCCACGACGCCGAACGAGTGGTTTGGACTCTATGACCGGGAAGCCGTGTTGTGGGGCACGCGTTCTGCGTCGCTCCGTGATACGGCCGCTACCATCCGCGACTATTTCAAGCTTTTGCAGACGGTTCCCCCGTCCTACAGGGTTGAGCTTGGCGAGCAGCGCATCCGAATCTACGGGGATATTGCGATCAATACCGGGACGTATACGTTTTCCGAGGACCGCTATGGTAAAGCGGTGATCCGCCCCGCACGGTTCAGTTTCGTCTTCAGGAATCGCAACGGGCGGTGGCTCATCGTCGATCATCACTCGTCCGCGATACCCGTTCAGTAGGCGCGTGTCGGAGGTCACCATGCAGCAACTATTCGCCGTCATTCGGACACGCGGTCCGGCGTGGCGCGACTCTCAAACGCTTGAGGGGCAGGCGGACTGGGGCGCCCATGCGTCGTTCATGAATGCGCTCGCGAAAGAGGGCTTTGTCGTGCTCGGCGGGCCGCTCGAAGGCACTGCCGACGTGTTGCTCATCGTGAGAGCCGGAAGCCCAGACGAGATTCGCGCTCGCCTGGCCGCGGATCCGTGGGCACACAACAACCTGCTCAGCGTCATCCGCGTGGTGCCCTGGACGCTGCGCCTGGGATCGCTCTAGGACCTCTCCGTCAGTCGCGCAGGAACTTGTAGTAAAAGGTGGTCCCGCAGGGCGTTCCGTTGGGCAAGAGCGCGTAATCCGGAACGTGGCCGCACCGCTGCCAGCCGCCTCGCCCGTAGAGACGCTCGGCGTCGTCGCTCGCCGTATCCAGCACGAGTAGCGTCTTGCCGGCGCTGCGGGCGCTCCGCTCCGCCGCAGCGAGCAGCGCCGCGCCGATGCCTCTCCGCCGGGCCTGACGATGGACGAGCATCTTGGCGAGGTCGCCGCGATGCGGCTGATTTTCGGGCTGCGCCAGGATCACCTGTGCGGTGCCGACGATCCGCCCCGAGGCGTCCTCTGCGGCGAGCACGAGGCGCTCGCCCCGCGCCACGCTGCCGCTGACATGACGCCAGAACGCTTCCGCTTTCGCGCGGGTCATCGGAAGCATGAAGCTGACGGACGCGCCGCCTTCCACGCAGTCGATCAGCACGTCACTCAATCCCTGGATCTCGTGCTCCCCGATGGTCTGCAAGCATCGAATCGCGATGGCGGCGGTCACGGTCATCTCCTGGACGCGCGAGATCGGTCGCTGGCGATGATCACGACATATCGTGCCGGTTTGCGTGTGCGGTTGCGAAACGCGGTCGTCGCGTTGAGCTCCATGGCGAGGCAGTCGTCGTGACCGAGGCGGTGGGTCATGCTGCCGAGCGTCACCTCGATGCTGCCCTCCTGAACCCAGATCTGCTGATGAAGGCTCGGCTCGCGTGCGCCGGTTTCGTAGGCCACGTGCGCCCCCGCCGGCAGCACGATCTCGACGATCTGAATGGGCGAAGGGAAATTCGCAGGCGAGATGTTGCGCCGGACGTATCCGGATTGCGGGTCGCGCCATGGCGTGCGGTCAGCGGGCCTGGACACGGGGTCCGGTGGCGCACTCGAGTCGTCGAAGAGCGTTGCGAGCGACACGCCGAGGCCCGAGGCGATCTTCTCCAGCACGACGGCGGTCGGGCTGCTCTCGCCACGCTCGACGAGCGAAATCATCGAGCGGCTGACGTCGCTGCTGGCGGCGAGCGCATCGAGCGTCATCCCCCGATCCGTCCGCAGCGTACGCACGCGCCCGGCGATGCGGGCGTTGATGTCGCGAGACGGCTGGACGGCGGCTCTGTCCTGCATAGTGGACATACTATCCAGGATAGTGGATAATGCTGTCAACCCCTCTGTTGTCGGGAACGATCGGGACATGAGCGGATCGCCGGGCGCCACCCGGGTGGTGTTCATCTTTGCGCGGTTTCATGCGCGGCGCGGCCACGAGCTCGCCGTTGCCGAAGCGCTGCGTGATGTTGTTGCTCCATCGAGGGAGGAGCCCGGCTGCCTTGGCATTCACGCGTTCCGGTCGATTCGCGATCCGCTGCTCTTCTACATTCATTCGCGTTGGAACGACGAGGCGGCGTTCGAGGCTCACGCTCGGATGCCGCACACGGTACGCTTCGTGGAGCGCGTGCAATCGCTGATCGATCATCCGCTCGAGGTGACGCGTGCGGAGCAGATCGACTAGATGACGGTCCGGGCTCCTGCCTTCTTTATGGCATCGACCTCAGCAGAGCGTGGACTGATCCCGCCGCTCGCTGTAGCATGAGAAGCCGTGGCGGAGCCCGGAATCTATCTCAAGCAGCTCGAGCTGGGTCCAATGCAGAACTTCGTCTATCTCGTGGGCGACCCAGTCGCGCGCGAGTGTGTCGTCGTCGACCCGGCGTGGGAGATCGACACGATCGTCGATACGGCGCAGGCGGACGGCATGCGTCTGACCGGCGCGCTGGTCACGCACACGCATCAGGACCACGTCGGAGGGAGCCTGGCGTCGTGGGACATGCCGGGCCGGATTCCCGGCGTCGAGGAGCTGCTGACGCGCGTTCCGCTGAAGGTGTACGTTCACAAGGCTGAGCGCGAGTTTCTGCCCGGACTCGGCTCCGATCTGGTGAAGGTGGACAACCACGACACACTGCCGATCGGACGCCTCATGCTGACGTTCTTGCATACCCCAGGACACACTCCGGGGTCGCAGTGCTTTCTCGTCGATGGCCGTCTCGTCTCCGGCGACACGCTCTTCATCGGCTCGTGTGGGCGCACCGATCTGCCGGGCAGCGATCCGAGAGAGATGTACTACTCGCTCACGCAGCGTTTGGGCGCCCTGCCCGATGACACGCTGCTGTTTCCCGGCCACAACTACGGCGGTCCGTCCTCCACGATCGGCGACGAGAAGCGCCGGAATCCGTTCATGCGGTTCGCCTCGCTCGGCGAATTCCTCCGAGTGATGGGCGGCAACCGAGTGACGCTGAGCTAGCCTCGGAGTGATTTCCGGCCACGACGTCGCGACGCTGCTGACGCGCCACGGCTTCGACTTTTTCACCGGCGTGCCGTGCTCACTGGTCGAGGACGTCATCGCCGTCCTCGAAGGCGAGCGGGACGCACCCTATATCGCGGCCGTACGTGAGGACGCCGCCGTGGGGCTGGCCGCCGGCGCGTGGTTCGCGGGCCGGCGCCCGTGCGTGCTGATGCAGAATTCGGGACTGGGCACGAGCCTCAATGCCCTCGCCTCGCTCTCGCTGATGTACGGTCTGCCCGCCCTCGTCGTGGTGACATGGCGCGGTCACGAAGGCAAGGACGCCCCCGAGCACATCCTGACCGGAAAGATCACGCCACAGATCCTCGACCTGCTCGGGATGCCGTATCGCGTGCTGTCGGCCGAGACCGCAGCGGCGGACGTGGCATGGGCGGCCAAGGAAATGGACACGCTCATGCAGCCGGTCGCCATCGTGGTGCCGCCGAAAGTCGTGCACACCGGACATGTCCCCGAAAACAGAGATTCCGCCCGGCCGCCGGCCCTCGGAGACCCTGCGAAGGGATCGCGACTCGACTCGACATCCGAGACGCTCACGCCGACGATCTCTCGGCTCACGGCGATCCGTGCCGCGCGCAAGCCGATCGGCGCCGAGCCGGTCGTCCACGCCAACGGCTACATCTGCCGCGAGTCGTTCTCGGTCGGTGATCGTCCCGCGAATTTTTACATGATCGGCTCGATGGGCCTGGCGTCGGCGATCGGCCTCGGCCTCGCGCTGGCGCGGCCCGACCGCGCGACGGTCGTCTTCGACGGCGACGGCAATCTCTTGATGAATTTCGGCATTCTCGCCATGGTCGCCGAGCGCGCACCGCGCGGCCTCGTGCACGTCGTCTTCGACAACGAGGTCTACGGCTCGACCGGTAATCAGATGTCGCCCTCACGCGGTGTGCGCCTCGATCGTGTGGCGACCGCCACCGGCTATCGCACGGCGACGGCCGTCACCGCGGCCGCTGATGTCGAGGACGCGATACGCGCGTCGCTCGACGGCGCGGGGCCGCACTTCGTCCTCGTGAAGACCACGGCGGAGGAGGCGGACGTGCCGCGCATCCCGTACAGTCCCGCGGAGATTCGCGATCGATTCCGCGCGTCGATCGGAGCCCCGCGTGTCTAGCCGACGCACGACCGTGCTGAAGCGGCTCGTGTCCCGTTCCGAGATCGCCTTTCTGATGGAGGCGCACAGCGCACTCTCCGCCCGCATCGTCGAGGAGGCCGGCTTCGAAGGTATCTGGGGCAGTGGGCTCACCATTTCGGCGGCGTTCGGTGTGCGCGACAACAACGAATTGTCGTGGTCGCAGGTCGTCGACCACGTGGCCTTCATGGCCGAGGCCACGTCGATCCCGCTGCTGCTCGACGGCGATACCGGCTACGGCAACTTCAACAACATGCGGCGGCTCGTGCGTAAGCTCGAGCAGGTGGGTGTGGCGGGCGTCACGATCGAAGACAAGCTCTTTCCGAAGACGAACTCGTTCTTGCGCTCCGAGCTGCAGCCGCTCGCCGACATCGAGGAGTTTTGCGGCAAGATCAAGGCGGGCAAGGACAGTCAAACCGACGGCGACTTCGTGCTCATCGCGCGCGTCGAGGCGCTGATCGCCGGCTGGGGTCTCGCCGAGGCCATCAAGCGCGCGGAGGCGTACCATCGCGCGGGCGCTGACGCGATTCTCATTCACAGTCGGCAGTCGAGCCCCGCGGAGGTCTTCGCGTTCCTCGACGAGTGGAGCAACCGCGCGCCAGTCGTGCTGGTGCCGACGAAATACTGGCGCACGCCGACCGAAGACTTTCGCGCGCGGCAGGTCAGTATGGTGATCTGGGCCAACCACCTGCTGCGCGCTTCCATCTCCGCCATGCAGGCGACCGCGGCGAAGGTGCGCGCGTCCGAGTCGCTCATCGATGTCGAGCCGAACGTGGCGCCGTTGCACGATGTCTTTCGGCTACAGGGCGACGAGGAGCTGCAGGAGGCGGAGAAGCGCTACCTGCCGGCGACTCGAGGCGCGTCGCTATCGGCGATCGTGCTCGCGGCGGGAGCCACGGCGGAGTTCGGCGGACTGACGCGAGCGGCGCCAAAGGCCATGCTGAAGGTGCAAGGACGCCCGATTCTCGCGCGCCTGCTCGACGACTTCACATACTTCGGCTGCCGCAGCGTCACCGTGGTACGCGGTCACCACGCCGCCGGGGTCGACGTCGCCGGCGCCCGGTTCGTCGACAACACGGACTTCGCCGAAACGGGCGAAGCGTTCTCGCTTTCGCTCACCGAGGACTCGCTGGTCGCCGGCACTCTTGTCGCCTTCGGTGACATCGTCCTCAAGCGCCACCTCCTCCAGGCGTTGATCGAAGACGCTGGCGACGGCCTCACGCTCGTGGTCGACTCGACCCTCGCGGCGCGAGACGCACCGGATCGCGTGCGAGCGTCGCGTCCCGATAGCGGTCGGTTCGAGTTCGACGACGTGTGGCTCTCCGGCATCGGCGACGACATCCCGCCCGGTGCGAGCCACGGCGGCTGGATCGGCCTCCTGCACGCCGGCCGCGACGGCGCCGCCTGGCTCCGCGACGCCATCGCCGGCGCGCGAGGGGACGGCACGCTGCGAACCGCGCGGTTGTCAGACCTCATCACGCGTGTGCTTGTGGCTGGCCAGCCTGTTCGCGTGGTCTACGCGCGAGGCGGCTGGGTCAACGTCAACAATCTCACCGACCTGCTCGACGCCTCCGCGATCTGATCTCGCGAACCTGACCCGTGACCGTCGGAGGGCCCTTCGCGAAGCGGACGACCGCCGCGACGACATCCGCGACGCTTGCCGTGCGCCCGCGCGTGATCGCGCGCCAGCGCGCGGGCGGCAGGTGCGTTGGCTTGAGCACCGGACCGGGAGCGATGCCGTTGACCGCGATTTGCCGCGGCCGCAGCTCGACGGCCAACACGCGGGTGAGCGCTTCGAGACCGGCCTTCGACGCGGCATAGGCTGACCAACCCGACGGCGCGCCGCGCGACCACGCGTCGGCGACGTTGACGATATGCCCGCCGCGGCGCATGTGCGGCGCCGCGGCCTGGATGCAGAGGAACGGCGCTCTGAGATTCACATCGACCTGCGCGTTCCAGTCGGCCAGCGTGGCCGTCGCCAGGGGCGTGCGGGCGAATGCGGCGGCGTTGTTCACGAGGACGTCCAGGCCGCCATGGACTCGCGCGGCGGTGTTCACGAGACGGCGTGCGGCGGCCGGCTCGCGCAGATCGGTGCGCACGGCCAGTGCGCGCGCGCCGCGGCCTCGCAAATCGCGCACGGTTGCGCGTGCCGCGGCGACAGAGCAGTGATAACCGATGACGACGTCGAAGCCGGCATCGGCCAGGCTGAGCGCGATCGCGCGCCCCAGTCGGACCGCGCCGCCGGTGACGAGTGCCCGGCCGCGCGTTTGGGGTTTGCGGTGCCTCATGTCATAGTCGGAGTAGTGATGAAGACGTGGCTCAAGGTCAGGCTGATCGCCGGCTTCTTCGTCACCGTTCCAGCAGTTGCCACCGCGTGGATCCTTTACGCGTTCTGGAGCTGGATCGACGACCGCTTTGCGCCGATATACGAGCGAATTCTCGGGCGGGCGGTTCCCGGGCTCGGCTTCCTGACCGCAGTGGTCCTGATGCTCGGCATGGGCATCGTCGCCCGCAACGTCGTCGGCCGCCGCGTGCTCGCGTTCGGCGATCGCTGGCTGCATCGCGTGCCGGTGTTCCGGCTGCTGTATCCCTCGGTGAAGATGCTCATGGACTCCTTCTCGCCGGAGCGTCGGAGCTCCTTCAAGGCCGTCGTCCTGGTGCAGCACCCGCGCGAAGGGACGTATGCGTTCGGATTCGTGACGAGCCAGGTTTTGCTCGAGGCGCCCGCCGGCAAAGGCGAAATGGTGACCGTGTTCGTGCCGTCGAACAACCTCTACCTCGGCGACGTGATCATGGTGCCGGACGAGGACGTCCTCCACACCGGCCTCAGCGTCGAGGAAGGAATCCGCATCATCCTCTCAGCGGGAACGGCGACGCCGCCGCGGCTGCCACGGATCTAACCCGCGGCAAGGGTGTCCGCCCACGCCCCGACGGCATCGCCCAGCGGCATCAGCGAGCCGAAAAAGAAGTGATCGGCGCCTTCGATGACCACCACAGTCGCGTCGGGCATCATCGCGCGCAACGCCTCCAGCGCGGACGCGGGGCAGTACTGATCCTCGGCGCCGGCCACCACGACGATCGGCCCGGTCACCCCGGTCGGTGGACGGAGCTCCGCGACCCGCATCGGGGGAGCGATCAACACGAGTCCCGCGACAGGGCTGGACGTCGCGACGGCGGCGACCATGGCGGCGCCGAAGGAATACCCGGCCAACGCAACCCGACCGCTCGGACCCAAGACGCTCTGGAGATGCGCCAGGCTCGCGCGTACGTCTTCCTGCCCGCCCCGCCCGTCATCGTGGCGGCCCGAGGAGGCGCCAACCCCCCGAAAATTGAAGCGAAGCGTGGCCAGTCCGCGGGCTGTACAGACCTCGACGACGCGGTCGATCACGGGGTTGTCCATGTCGCCACCATAAAGAGGATGGGGGTGGCTGATGACGACGCCGACACGAGCGCCCGGCGGTGTCGCGACGCGCGCCTCGAGGGTCTCGGCGCCGCTTCGAACGGTCGTCATGCCCTCAGGTATCATCGTGCGGCGACGAGAATACCGGCGGGGGGTCCGACCGTCCAACCGACGTGCTGAGCCACTATCTCAACCGGCGACGACTTGGCGCCTACCTCGATGGAGCGCTCGACGAGGGGACAGCGCGCTCGACCGCAGCCCATCTGGCGACCTGTGGGGTGTGCCAGCGTGAGGCCGACGCGCTGCGCCGTCTTCGAGCCCTCCTTCAGCAGGGTTCCACGGTCGCCGACCCCGACTGGACAGGGTTCTGGGCGGGGGTCGTGCGGGGCGTCGAGGCCGCAAAGGCCACCCGCCCCGTGCCCGTTACTCGACGCGCGTGGCGTCCGCAATGGGCGCTGGGCGGCGCGCTGGCCGCGGCACTTCTCGTCTCGATCGGAATCTGGCAGTTCGGACCAGGCGGCTCCTCGCAAGATGGTGTCATCGTGCGGTCGGCCTCCACGGGTGATCCGAGCGCGACGGTCATGGTCTACGGCCCGCCCGAGCGTGACGTGGCCGTCGTCTGGGTGCTCGGCCTCGACGAAAAGTAGGTAGGGCTCAGCGCGGTCGCAGCGCTGCGAGCCGCTCGCGCGCGAGCGTGCTTTCTTCCGACTGTGGAAATGTCTCCACCAGGT
>DAIRVP010000020.1:0-46656 GCA_036802765.1 Candidatus Rokuibacteriota bacterium | reverse complement strand
CGCTGAAGCTCGCGCCCCGCGGGCGTGAGGTGATATTCGGTCACGCGCCCCTCGGCGCTCTGGCGTCGCTCGAGCAGCTTCGTGCGCTCGAGGCGGCGCAGCCGGTCCACCAGCAGCGCGCGGGAGATGCCCGGCAGGCCGCGGTCGAGATCGTTGAAGTGGCGAATGCCCGCGAGCAGCTCACGAATGATCAGCGGCGTCCAGCGATCGGCGAGGATCTCCGTCGCGCGCGCGACGGGACAGTATTGGCCGTATTCGTACATGGCGGCCCTCCGGCGGCTGATTCGGTTCGGTAATTGTACTGGCGAGCCTGCCGGCGCGCGCTTCACCCTGTGTCGCGTGCACCTCCAACCAAAGGAGAGGGCCATGACACACGACAACAACACGCGACGAGACGTTCTGCAGTCGCTGGCGGCGCTTGGACTGATCGGGCTCTGGACTGCGCGCCCCCGCACCGCGGCGGCGCAGGCTGCCGGCCCAACGCCGGGCAAGGTCGACACCAAGGGCCTCACGGCCAAGATCAAGTACGAGAGTCCGCTGGCGGGTTACCTGACCGACCTGAACGGTAAGTACAAGCTACGCGTGACCGAGCTGGTGCTGGAGCCCGGCGGCTACGTGGGCGAGCACCACCACGCGGGCCCCGGCATCCGGCAGGTGACCTCCGGCTACATGACCTACGTGATGCCGGACAAGACGCACGTGTACGGCCCGGGCGATTTCTTCTTCGAGTCGGGCGACATCACGCATACGGCGCAGAACAAGACCGAGGCGCCGATGGTGCACGTGCTCTTCGAGATTTTGCCGGCGGACCACAAGGGCCCGTCGATCATGCTGCCGAAGGCGAAGTGAGGCGCGCTGCTATGCGGCGCGCGCGAGCACGCGGCGGGCAAAGTCGAGCATCAGCGCGTGGTGCTCGATGGCTTGATCGACCACCAGCGAGCCGTGGCCGGCGTCGAACCCGAGCGCCGTCATCGTCGCTTCGTATACGTCGACGGACCGGCGTCGCGTTCGCGTATCGTTGCGACCCCGGATGATGAGCACCGGGGCCTGACGTTCTTCGTATACGTGATCGGCGAGCTGGCCGCGTAGCGGTCGGGCTGCTCCTGCGGCGTGTCGCCGAATCGCGCGGCGCGCACGCCGCGGAGCGTGTCCGTCGTGTCGACTTCCCACCGGCCGAGGTCGCCCCAGATCTGCTCGAGGAGCGCACGACCGAACGTCGTCGAGCCGCGATAGTTGATGGTAAGGAACGCGAAGCCCTCGTCGACCCACGCCTGGCTGGAGGGCGGGTAGTAATCGGTCATCGATGCTAGAGAGCGGTCAGCAGCCAGCCAAGCGCCGGATCGAACACACCGAGGACGAGCACCGCGATCGCGGGCGCGGCGGCGACCGCAAGGCCACACGTGATCGCGGTAAAGATGGTGAAGCCGCACATGGCGGCCATGATCAAACGACGCCTCCTGACTGTCAGGCCGGGGCCGTGCCGCACGGAGTGGATTGCGAAGAGCAGCTCGCGACGCAGCGCGACGACGAGCCGAGACGCTCGGCTCTGCGTCGCGCGGGCGACGTCGGGTGTGCCGAGATCTTTTGTGCAAATGAGCGTCAGCCGATCACCGTCGATGACGCGCACTGGATCACCGACTTGAGTCGGCGTGTTCAGGCGTGCGGTCCACGTCTCACCAGCGATCCGCACAAGCGCTTGATAGGGCGGCCCGTTCGATTGCTGATCGACATGGACGACAACGGCGGTTTGGCCGACCGGATAGACGCTGGCCGGCGCCGGCGCGTCGGGGTTTTCCGGAAGACGACGAAGCCCAGCGTGGAGCATGATTACAGCCACAAGAGCGAGCACGGCGGCGCCGACAGCGTCCAAGGGCTCAGCGGTCATGCCGCCGCCGGCACAGATCACGCGCGGCCTCGGGCCACGATGGAAAGTCGAACGCAAAGCCGTTGCGCGCCAGCCGGCCGGATATGACTCGGCGGCTCTTGAGGATCAGCTCGGTCTCACTTCGAAGCAGCCACGTACCGATCTCCAGCATCCACGCAGAGGCCGGCAGGCCTAGCCGGATGCCCCAGGCCTCGCGCAGCGCCCGCATGAACTCGGCGTTCGGCAGGGGATGGGGCGCGGCGAGATTGACGGCGCCGTCCACCTTTTCGTGATCGATCAGCCAGTACACCGCGCGCACGAAGTCGCGGTCGTGGATCCACGAGACGTACTGCCGGCCGTCGCCGGCGCTCCCGCCGAGGCCGAAGCGTACCAGGCGCAGCAGCACGTCGAACACGCCGCCGCGGTCGGGACTCATCACCATCGCCGAGCGCATCGCCACCTTTCGTGTGCGCGGTGTGACGGCGTGCTCGAGCGCACGTTCCCACGACGTGGCCACGTCGATGCTGAAGCGCCAGGTCTCGGGCACGCCCGGCTCCAAGCCACCGATGACGCCCGTGGCCTCGTCGTTGGGCGCGTCGTAGCGGTGGGCATAGATCGTCGCGGTGCTCATCTGCAGCCAGACGCGCGGTGGCCGCGCCGCCGCCGCGATGGCATCGCCGACGAGGCGCGTGCTGTTCACGCGCGAGGCTTTGATCAGGCGGCGATTCTCGTTCGTGTAGCGGCAGTTGACGCTACGCCCGGCGAGGTTGATGACGACATCTGCGCCGTCCAGCTCGCCTGTCCAGGGACCGAAGTGCCGGGCGTCCCAGGCGACTACACGCCACGGCGCCTTCTGCGGCGTGCGGCTGAGGACGACGACGTCATGCCCGTCGGCGTGCAGCGCCCGCGCGAGAACGGTCCCAACCTGGCCGGTGCCGCCGGGGAGGAGGACTTTCACCGTGGATGAACAATTTAGCGAGCTTCGGTCTCGCTGAACAAGCCAGTGGCGCAGAAGAACACGCCGACACGACTGTAGAATCGCCAGCCCGTCGCACTCATGTAGATGAGACATGTGTCGACGTGGTCTTCGCCGAATCGGCTGAGGTCGTGCGCCGGGAACTTTCGGTCAGCGTCGCTGCCGGGCACGACCCACGTCACCATCGCGAGATCGAGCGGGCTCTCAAGGCCGAACGTCATCATGCCGAGATAATGGATCCGGAGACGTGCGCCCGGGTGCTTCTTGAGGAAATCGGCAACGGATATGCGGCCGGCGTTGCTTGCAGGCTGTTGCCGCCGAAGGCATTCGGTCTCGAACAGCGCGCAGGCCAGGTCGCTGTCGGGCTTCTTCAATCGGCGCTGCGCTTCGTCGAGGGCTTCTGGCCTTACGTAACTGAGGAGTGTCTCGATGTCGCGAGCCACGATTGCGCGCCAGATCGTGGCCGCGACGAGCTCGATCTCGATAGTGCGCCGTGCTTTGTCCTCGTCGCTCTGGGCCATTGCCGTGGGATTTGAGGCAGTGAGCGCGACTACCAATCCGATCGCGACTCGGATGAATCTCATGTCGCGTGACTACAGTGACGCCGTGGAGAAAGCCAGAAGGTGCTGATCGCCGGCGCCGACCAGGAGAAGATCGCGCATCAGTCGAAGCCGGAACGCCCCGTAAACCGTCATGATGTTGGCGCTGGTGCGGCCGCGACGGACATCAACCCGGTTGAGAACAGCGCCATCTGAGGATGACAGCACGAAGAACGAGTGCTGCGATTCGCCGAGATAATTCCGTCGCCGTGCGATGTCGAGGACGGGCTCGTGCGAAATGTAGATGATCTTTCCTTGGCGCTCTCTCAGGTCCGCGCGCCAGATCACCCGTTCACTTGTGGCATCCCAGGCCGTCGGCATGCGGCCGCCGAAATAAACGATGCCATCGTGGTATGCGAACGGCTCGCCGAGGCGATCGATTGTGAGTGACTTGGTCAGCACGCCGCCTACCAAGTCGACGATGTGAAGACGGCACGATTCCCCGGGATACAGCGGCGCGACGATATAGGCGCGCTGACCGACGATCAGAGCCGTATCGAAGCCCGCAACATCGTGCCCCTCGAGCCTGATACGCCAAAGCGTGGCCCCAGTGATGGGATCGATTGCGTGAAGGTCCCCCGAGGCCTGTGCGCCTCGGGCCACGCGCGAACGCATCAGGAGACGGTTGGTGTGCCAGGCGAGGGGAGCCTCCACGGCAAAGCGCTCGATGTAGCGTGACCAGACGATCTCACCATTCTCTGGGCGTAGGCGAAATAGATTTTCGCTGTGTTTGTGCGCGATGAGGACAAAGACTCCATCAGATCGCACGAGTGGGACGACCATCGGCACGCCGCCGCCTCGGTCCTCCTCGGTGACGTTCATCCGTCGTTGCCATCGGACCTGGAGTGACTTCGGATCGGCAGAGACGATATAGACGGCTTCGTGCCAGACGTACCACCCGAAGACGATGGCTGACGCAGAGACGGTGAGCGTGGCCGGTCCCTCCGCGCCGGACGGTTTGCGTAGCCGTGCGCTCCGCCGCTCCTGGCCAGTTGTCGGGTCGATCGTACGCAAATGCGAGCCGACGGTGAGGACTTCGTCGCCGAAAAGCTCGAAGCTATTGATCTCACGCGTATCGACCCAGACGGGCTCCACAGCGGCGACAGGCGACGCAAGGCTCGCAACAACTCCGGCTGCGCCGAGACCCAGAAAAGCACGACGCCTGATCATCTTGCGATGATGTTTTGGATCGTGCTGATTACCGCCTGATTCGTGATGTAGCCGGAGTGTGAGGTCAGGGCATCGAAGCCACGGTCCATCCTTCGGTTGATCACTGGAACGTTCGTGACGTTCGGCCCGTGCTTGGTCGTCGACAGCGGGTCGAAACGGTCGTCGAAATTCGTAATCGGCACATCGGACGGCATCGCGGCATTGATCGTACCCGGGAACAGTGGCGTGCCGAGCATGATGAGGTTATCGACCGGAATGCCTCGAGCTCGGAGACCGTTGGCGACGTTGTTCACGATGATGCCACCGGCGCTGTGGCCGACGAGATTCAACTTTTCACCGGGCGATAGCGGCTTGCTGTCGAGATCGCGAAGAATCTGGTCGAGGAGTGCGTCGCTGGGCTGTTTCGTCGTCGGAATGACATCGAAGAAGATGCTGCTGCTCCAGCTGAAAAACTGAACATCGGGGTCGGCCGACTGGAGCGTCTCAGTAAATGTGCCCCACTGCCGACGACTTTCGGCGTTCTGGCAGCACCCATGCGCGACGTACGTCCGCAGCCCCGACGGATCGATGAAGGACAACGGGTTGTTCGCGGCGTACGCGTATACGTTGGCTCCGCCGGCGCGGCCGAGCGGATCCGGCTGGAGAAACCGCATCAGCCGGGGGTTGTAGTACCGCGCGCGGTAGTAATAGAGCCAGTCGGCGTCGCGCTCGCGGCCGGTGAATTGATACCGGACACGATCCGGCGGCCCCGACGTCTCCGCGACCCCGAACGGCTCGTAGGCGAACGTCTGGACGAGGTTGCCGCTGCCGTCGACGAGCCCGATCGTGCTTCGGGTGCCGTCGATCAGGTACGTAAGAGACTGTTCCTGCCCCAGCGTCTCGTCAGCACCGAGCCCGCGGAGGTAGGCCACGTCGAGCCCGTGCCGACTCTCTCGGATCACATCGCCGCCGGCGTACTGATAGGCGGACACGTCATCGGTGAGGCGGAGGAGGCGGCGGCCGAGTGCGTCATAACGGAGCTCGACTGCCGCGTCGGACATCGTCACGCGCCGCAGCTGATCGCGGGTATCCCACGTCAGGGTCGCGAGGCTCTCCGGGCCGACCACGGACGTCGCGTTGCCATTACCGTCGTACGTGAGGGTGTAGTTACCAAACGCGAGCTGTTGATTCGCGACGTCATAGGTCGACGTCCCGACGGGATCGGGTAACCGCGTGCGCGCCAGGCTCCCACCAAGGCTCGTGCGCCGGCCGGCGGCGTCGTACTCGTACACCAGATCGCCCAGGACGAGGCCCATTCGCTCGTACGTCATCCGAGTGACGCGACCCGCCTCATCGTAGTCGTACCGGCTCGAGAGCCCGTTTGGAAGCGTGCGGCGTCGCAGCTGGCTGGTGGCGAAGTACTCGAGACTCGTCGCGCCCCAGCCCGCCTGCGTCAGCGTCGCCAGTCGCGAATTCCGGTCATAGTCGTATGCCGTACTGCTGCCGCCCTCGACGGAGAGGCTGCGCCGGCGACCCAGCTCGTCGTAGGCATAGCGGACGGCGCCCTGGGCGGTGATCTCTTCGACGAGCCGATCCTGATCGTCGTACCTCATGAGGATCGTTCCGCCATCGGTATCGCTCACTCGGATGAGGCGACCGACCGCATCGTACGAGTATTCGACGACGGAGCCGTCGTCATACGTGGTCCGAGTGCGACGATTCAGCGCGTCGTATTCGTGCTGGGTGACCCGATGGTTGCCGTCGGTGACCCGAACGACATTACCGTTGAGGTCGTATGTGAAGCGTCGGGTCCGTCCGAGCGCGTCGGTGCGCGTGATGGGCCGGTCCATGTCGTCGTAGGTATAGGACGTCGTGTTGCTTTGCGCGTCGACGAAAGCCAGCAGGCTGCCTTTGGCGTTGTACGCGAACGCAGAGACACCGCCATCCGGGCCCGCGACGCGCGTCACGCGGTTGAGGGCGTCGTAAAGCCACCGCGTCACCGCGCCGTTCGGATCGACGGCTTTGACCAGTCGCGAGCCCGCATCGTGTTCGAAGGTTGCGGTGTTTCCAAGCGGGTCCCGAATGCTGGTGACGTTGCCGGCCGGGTCGTAGGTGTAGGTCGTCGTGCGGCCGAGTGGGTCCGTGACTGTGATTGGCGCGCCGCCGGTGTCATAGGTGAATGCGAGCCGATCGCCCTCGGGATTCACTCGCCCGGTGAGGTTGCCGAAGGCGTCGTATTCGAATCGGGTCACATTGCCCAGGGGATCGGTGATGGACTCGACGTTGCCAAAGACCGATTCATAACCGAAGAGCCAGCGACGGCCGTCACGATCCATCGCGGCGCGAAGCCGCCGCGCGGCATCGTATTCGATGCGAGCGGCGCGGCCTAGCGCGTCGGTGACGGTGCTCGCCAGGCCGGTGGCATTACGCTCCGCGCGCGTCGACTGACCGAGCGCATCGATGACCTCGTCGCCACGACCGCCGACGCCCATGCGATGCGTGGTGGTGTGACCGCGAGGATTCGTGACATGCGCCAACGTATGCGCGCCGACCGGGCCTTCGTACGCATAGCGCCACACGCCGCCGTCGGCCATCTCCTGCGCCACGACGCGGCCCTGAGCGTCGTAGCGGTTCGTCACGTATGTCACGCCTTTTTGATCTCGAATAGTCAGAATGCGACCGGCGTCGTCGTACGTGTACTGGGTCTGTCCACCGGCGGCATCGATGACGGACGCCAGCCGACGAGAGACCGGATCGTACGCATACTGCACCGTCCGTCCGAGCGCGTCGCGTACCTGTGTCAGCCGTGCGGACGTCAGGTCGCCCGGCACCAGGAGGGACGTCGTGAACAGGATCGTGCGCCCGTCGGATTGAGCCAGCGCGGTGACGCCGCCGTTCTGATCGCGAGCGATCGTCAGACTGTTGGCGTGGCGGTCGCGTTGCTCGGTCAGCAGATTGAGCCCGGCGATCGGCTGGGTTCGACCTCGACCAATCCAGCCGCCCTGAAAGCGCCACGCGGTGCCGTTCGAAAAACGCAGGGTCTGCGTCCCATCGGTCTCGGCGCTGATCGTCGCGCCCAGGAAGCGCGGGTGCGTGCGGTTGAGGAAGTGACCCGCCGAATCGCGGACGAACTCGTATCGCGCGTTGCCCGGCATGACGAGCCGCCGCACGGAGGCATTGATGTCGAGGAGCGCGACATCGACCGAGAGCGCCCAGCCCTGACCGAGGAAGAGCTCGAAGCCAGCGATGCGGCCGAACGCATCGAAGGGGTTGTAGCGACGATAGACGACCGCGGGGACGCGGCCCGGCTGCACCAGGTCGACGGCGTCCACGAGGTGCTGGCCCATCGCGAGATTGACCGGCTCGCCGTCCTCGGGCGTGCCTTCGTCGGCCGACGGTTGCGCGTCTTCGTTGTCGATGAAGCAGCTCAGGCCGCACACACCACAGAACCGTGCGATGCCGACGCCGGGATCGGCCGCGATCGTCAGCCCGTCGGCGCTCACTGTTCCCGTGCCGGCCATGCGCCACGCGGCCGGTACACCGGGAATCGGCGCGGCGTCGTAATACCAGAGCTGTGCTTGGCGGCCCGGCTCGAGGCCGAGGTCGTTCGGCAGCGTGACCGGAAGGGGCGCCGACGGCACACCGCCCATCGGTGTGCCGAAGAACAGCTGATAGAGCGAGCGGGTGCGTCCGGGAGGCGGCGGGACGGGTAGCCGATCTTGCGGTATCCGCTCAATCGCGATTTTCGTTTTCGGCGTGCCGTCCCAGCCGGTGATGGTGGCGCCCGCGGGCAGCGTGAAGGCGACGCCGGGAAACCGCTCGTCAGTCATCACCTGATCCGCCGTAGCGTTGGCGATCGCAACGAACCGCTCTGGCGGTGGCGGTGTCGTGAGCCATGTCGGAGGAAGCGAAGTGATCTGGTCCGCAGCGACCGTAACGTCGACGGCGTAGATCGGGAGTCCGGCGCGGGCTGCATTGGCGTCGATGCCCATCATCTGGGTGCCCGTCGGCGGTGTGAGCACGAGAAAATTTCCCGCCGCATCGCTCGTTGCTCGCGCCGGGCCGATGGCGACCTGAACGCCGGGCAGCGGCTCGCCGGAGCTCAGAAGCACACGACCGGCGACCGCGGTCTGTCCTGGCGCGCCGATGGTCAGCATCGTCGTCGTGGTCTGCGAGCGGGAAACTCCATCGACGACTGCATTCGCGGTGACCGTCAGCGGTGTCATGCCGGGCGCAGCGTCGGCCGCAAGACGCACGCGAAGCTCGCCGGTCTGACCCGGAGCGAGTGAGGCACTCGGCCACAATTCGGCGCTGACTCCCGGCGGCATTCCGGAAACGGCCAGGGATACGAGATCCGTGAATGTTCCGGTGCCGATCACAGCGAGCGCGTAGCTCACCTGTGCGCCGGGCAGCGAGGTGGCGGCCGCGGGGGATACCGTCACGCCAAAGTCGCCGGTCATCGTCACCGTGAAGCCGCGGCTCGACGTGCCACGAGCGGTGGCGACGACGACGGGTCCGCTGATGGCGCCGATCGGCACCGTCGTCACGATGCGTTCGTTGGCAATGGTGCGGACCAGCGCCGGGACGCCGTTGAAGCTCACCGTGATCGGACCGGGCGCGAATCCGGTACCGGACATCGTCACCATCGTGCCCGGTGTGCCACTCGACGGCGCGATCGCCGTCAGTGTGGGACCGAGCGCGACGTGGAACATCCGGCGGGCCGGCGTCGGATCTTCGTTGCCGGCGCGATCGCGTGCCTTCACTTCGAACGTGTGAGGGCCGTCGGCAAGATCCGACAGCGCAACAGTCGTCGCCGACGCGAATCCGGTCCACGCGCCCTCGTCGAGCCGCCACGCGAACATGAGGTCGGCCGGCGCCGTGATCGCATCGCTCCCGGTGAACGCGAAGATCGCCTGAGCGACTGCGACCGCGCCGTCCGGGCCACCGGTGATCATCGTTTCGGGTGCGGTGTTGTCGACGATGACGAAGCGGGTGACGATCGATGATTCGTTGCCTGCGGCATCGATCGCTTGCGAAGACAGCGTCTGCGCGCCGTCGAACGCGGTGGTCGTGTCCCAGATGGCGTAGGCATTTACAGTCGGCGCGGAGGCCGCCGGATCGAGTGTGGTGGAGAGGAGCCGCCCGGAAGCGCGAAGGATCATGCTGGCCACGCCGCTGCCGGCGTCACGTGCGACGCTCGAGACGCGCACGAATCCGCGGACGTGCGCTGCTGCGGGCGGACTGCTCAGCTCGACGCTCGGAGGCCGATCGTCGTGCACGACGCGCGCCGCCGCCGGAGCCGACGTCAGGCCATTGCCGCGACGGGCGGTGGCATAGACCTCGAGGTCATTGGTCGTGTTGGGCGTCAGCGTCACGTCGACGGCGAACCGCCCCGCCGCGTCGGCGATGCTCGACGCGGCGACAGTCGCCTCGAGTGCAAAGACGTCCAGTCGACTATCCGGCTCAGATGTCCCGCTGACAGCGACCGCGCGCGCCGTGCTGAACTGCGGCAGCGTGCGCACTGACGGAGCGGAAGGGGCCTCGAATCGGTAGAGACGGCCCGACTTACCGTCGGCGACATATAGGGCTCCGTCTGGACCGAGTGCCAGGCCCTGTGGATCGGAGAAGTTCTGGGCGAAGTCGGTGAGCAACGCCCCCGAATGCACCTTGCCGATCGCGCGCTTGGAGGTGTCGGTTTCGAGCGTCAGCTCTTTCGACGCGACGTACACGGCTCCGAGCGCGTCGATCGCCAGCCCGACAGGCTGTTTGAGCCCCGTGCCGGCCAGCGTCATTGGCGTCCCGAGCCCGCCGCCAGGCATGACGGGATACTTCAGCAGCACCCCGGTGGATTCGGGCCCCGTCGCCAGCCCCTTCGAAGCGACGACGAGCGTGCCGTTCACACGCGCGATTGCCTGTGCCGACCGAATGTTCGTCGCGACCTCGGCCATGGCGCCAGTGGTGAGGTCGACATGGACCACGACGCGGCCTTCCGTGCGATCCACCCCGTCGGGCGACGTGAGCCGGTGTGCTGTGACATACAGCGTGTCGTCGTCGCTCACAGAGATCCAGCGCGGCGTCTTCAATCCGAGCGCGATGACCGTGAGCGAGCCGTTCGATTCCAGGCGGACGATGCGCCCGGCATGTTCTTCGACGATCAGCAGGCGGCCGTCGCCGCCCATCGCCAGGCCAGCCGGGCGGTCAAGATTCGTGGCCACCGTTGTGATGATGCCCGTCGTCGCGACGCGATAGACCACGCCAGCGCCCCGGTCGGAGACGTAACGCATGTTGTCGGCGGAGACCGCCACGCCGACAAGCTCACTGCGCCCGTCGACGATCACGTCGAAAGGGGCGAGCGCGGTGATCGGCTGATCCGCCCGCGTGGCCGACGCGAGGCTCAGCGCCGCTACGGCCGCGGCGACGCCGCCCGGTGCGAAAGTCAGCGAGCGACGAATGCACTGCAACAGCCATGGCTGTGCGAACGCGATGTATGCGAGCGCCAGTAATGCGACCTCGCCGACGTTCCAGATGAGATGGACCGTCGGCCGCGTCCAGGTCGTCAGCCCGGGCACCGCGACGCCGACGGTTGAGAGCAAGCCCCCACCACCGAGAATGCCCGGAGCGCTTTCGAGTCCGGTCAGCATGGCGCGCGTGATGAGATAGGCGTGCTCGACGGTGTGCGCGGCGGCCCACATGAATGTTGCAGCGAGCGCCCTCGACGCGACACCGACGCGAAGCAGCCAGGCCACGGCGGCGAGCACGCCGACGTTCCACAGAAAGTGCATTGTCTCGACGTCGAACGCGGCGACGAGGCCGCGCGCTTCGGGCGCCGGCCAACCCAGAAGATGAATTTGGGCGATCTGCACGAGATGCTCGCCGAGGTGAGCGAGCTGAACGACGAGTAGCGCCTCGAAGACCGTGCGAGCCGTCCCGCGTCGCAGCAGCCAGCGTCGCATGTCAGCGCCGCAGGCTGACAACGAGATCGCTGCTCCGCGCCGCAGCGGCGGCGAGCGTGAAGGTCGCCGAGGCGCTGACCACGCTCGGTCGATTTGTCGGAATCGCGACCGCCACGGAGGCGGTCGTGGACGCCAGCGTCCCGTTCAACGTCGCGGCGGCCGAGGCACTGCCGCCCGTTTGCCCGTTGACCGTCACGACGACCGGCGTTCCCGGCGGAATGTTCGTCCCTGCGAGTGTGACGGTCACGGGCTGCGCGCTCGACGCGGGAAGCGTGATGTCTGGCAGGTTGAAGGACGCCGTGGGCGCCGATGGCGTCGGAAGGCCTCCGATGGATGTGATCGTCAGCACGGGGCCACCGCCGAGCGCGATTGCAGAAGGCGATGCCACTGATGGGACGACGTTATTGACGTTGAGCACCGCGGTGTTGTTGTAGGCCTCGAGTCGGAGCCGACCGAGCGAGCCGCCTCCGCTCGCGATCCCAATGCCGCTGTTGCCGGAGCCGCCGCGTACGTCGATCGTGCCAGTAGCGCCGGTGAGGGCCGTCGCCACCAGACGGACGGCACCGCCGCTCCCGCCGCCGCCCGGATTGTTGCCGCCTCCACCGTTGCCGCCACGCGCGTTGATCGTGCCGGTCAGGGTGATGGTGCCTGACGCGGCGACGAGGATCGCGCCGCCGCCACCTCCGCCGCCGGCGCTTGTCGTACCGAGCGTGGTATCGCCGCCACCACCACCTGAGCCACCGATCAAAGGCAGCAATTCCGCGTTGCCGTAGGGTGCGCCGGGCGTGCCCGTCGCCGACACGACACCACCGGTCGTCGCAAAGCCTGCGCCCGCACCGGCGCCACCACCACCGGGGCCGAGCCCCGTACCTCCGATCGGCGAGGCGACCCCATTCGCGCCGTTGCCGCCATCAAAGCCTCCGGGTCCGCCGATGCCCGCGTTGCTGCCGAGGAACGTGCCGTTGACGACGCTGCCGCCGCTCGTCGCAGAAACATCCACAGTGCCCGCGATGGTGACGTTGCCGGTGGCCAAAATCGTCACGGGCGTGTTCGCGGCGTTGCGGGTGAAGCGCACCGTGACGCCTGAGGGAATCGTGACGTTCGTGAAGTTGAAGACGCCGCTCGCCGGCACTGCGAGTGTCACATTCGTCGTTGGCGTGAACGCCCCGTCTGCGCCGGTGCTGCCGCTGCTGAACGTTTGCGCCGACACGGGGCCCGGCGTGATCACGGCGAGGACAAACACGATCGCCGTGGTGGTGAACCGACGCATGGCCGCCTCCCTGAGGATGCTGCTCACTGAACGATGAAGAGGTTGCCGCCCGTTCCAGCCGGGCTCGACGTGGCCGTCGGCGTCACGATCTGTAGGACCCGTGCGCCCGGCGTCGTGCCCGCGGCGACGGTGACATGCGTGGTCGCCGCTGTTCCGTCGGCATTGACCACCACGTCGTCGATCATGAACGCCGAATCGGCGGTGTTGTCCCGGAGGAAGATGACGGACGTCGCACCGCGTAGACCGTGGCCCGCGATCGTTATCGCGATCGTCCCGCCTGACGTCGTCGTCGATGGCGTGACGCCCAGAACGACCGGCTCCATCGCCACCGCTACCGGCACACTCACAACCGGCGTCGCGGCGCGTGGTGCGGCGGCGAGCACGCTGACCGAAGCGCCGACGCTGCGATCCATCGCAACGCGCGGCGCTGCGGTCGTGACGCTCACCGGACGCGAGGCGAGCAACAAACCGAAGGCCGGTACGATGGTGACGACAGCTGACGCGGTCAGCTTCGCGTCGTCCCGATGTGTCGCGCTGATCGTGACCGTCGGCGGCACGGGAATATGAGTCGGAGCAGCGTAGACACCCTCGGCACTGATCGTCCCGAGGATCGGATCACCGCCGGTGAGACCGTTGACAGCCCAGCGCACAGCACTTTCTGTCGCGGTGAACGGCAGGCGGCCGGCGATGCGCACCGACGCCGTCTCCGGCGCGACGGCAAGCTGGCCGAGGACGCGAAACACTCGCTCGGACGTCGCCGATCCGCTCGCGGTGGCGACACGTACCGGCCCTGTCGTCGCGCCAGAGGGCACTTTGGCGACCAGCCTGTTAGGCGCGGCCGCGATCACTTCTGCGGCGTGCCCGTCGAATGAGACAGAGTTCTGGGCAACGCTCGCGCCGAACCCTCGACCGAAAATCTGGACGGCGGCGCCCACCGCCCCCGCTGCGGGAGCGAAGAATGAGATTGTCACGCCGCCGGGAGGACGGCTCGCATCGAAACGGTCGACGCGCAGGATGTTGCCGACGGCGTCGTACGTGTAGGTCGCCGCATTGCCTTGCTGATCCACCACGGCGACGAGACGGTTCAGCTCGTCATAGACGTAATAGATGCTTGGCGTCTGGGCGAACAGTCGCATTGGCGCGAGCACGGTGCAAAGTGCGATGAACGCGATCGACCGACTGGTGATGACGACTCGGGCGCGATCGGACGAGGCCACAGCGTTGCGGTTGAGGCAAGGCCCGCGCCACTCGCGCGTCGCGTAACTATGCGATTCGCGCGCAAACGCGTCGGGCGCCCGCGCGCATTGCTACGGGCCGTCGTGCATGGTGCCCTGACGTCTGGGCAGTCGGACTAGCGAACCCGCGACGGGACGATTACGTCGAGCACCGCGCGCAGCAGCGGCGAGTCCGCCCGCTCGCGGTGATACGCGAAGGACAGCTGCAGCGTCATGTCGCCGCCGCGCACGGGCAGCGCGCGCAGATGCCCGCCGCGCACATCACGCGCAACGACAGCACGCGCCAGAATACCGACACCGCCGTTGGCCTCAACGGCCTGTTTGATCGCCTCCGTCGAGCTCATCTCCATGACCCCGTGGGGCTCGATGCCGGCGGTGCGCAGCGCGCGCTCCAGGCGATCGCGGCCGGCCGAGCCCGGCTCGCGCAGGATCAGCGGCTCGCGGCCCAGGGCCTGCAGCGTGACGGACTTGCGCTTCGCCCACGGGTGCTCGGGAGAGACGATGGCCACCATGAGGTCGCGCGCGAACGGGCGGACGATCAGCGCGCCGTCCTCGGCAGCACCGCCGAGCATGCCGAGGTCGTCCTCGAATGCCAGCAACCGCTGGCGTACGACGCGCGTGTTGTGCACGGAAACGTCGAGCTGCATCCCAGGATAGCGCCGCCGCAGCCGCTTCCAGAACGGGGCCAGGTAGTAACCGGCCGTCGTCGGCGTCGCCGCCAGTCGCAGTCGCGTGCCGCTGAAATCGCTCGTGCCCTGCAGCGCGCGCTCGGCGTCGTGCGCCAGCGTGAAGATGCGGTCGGCGTACTGGCGCAGTGCCTCGCCCGCGGGCGTCAGCCGCACGCGGCGGCCGATGCGGTCGAACAGGCGCACGCCGTGCTCGCGCTCGAGCTGGCGGATCTGCAGGCTCACGGCGGGGATGGTCACGTGCAGGCGCTCGGCGGCCTTCGTGAACGAGCCCGTGCGCGTGACCGCCTCGAACGCCCGCAGCTGCGAGAAGCCGAGCATGCCGGCCCAGCTTAAGCGCGATTTAAGCAGACGGAAAGAACTTGTAAATTTCCTTCAGGGCCGCCGGCGCGTAGCGTCGAGGCATGCGATATCTACATCGGCTCGCGCTGATCGAGTGGTGGCTGTACGGCGGCCTGCTCGTCTGATCAGGCCTTGTCCTCGCTGAAGCGCAAGATGTAGCCGTCGGCGTCCTCGACATAGAAGTCGGTGTGGCCCCACGGCCGCATGCCCAACGGCTTGAAGATGCGCGCGCCGCGCGACTGCAGCTCGGCATACAGGGCCTCGACGCCGGTCGTGGCGAGGTAGGCGTCGAGGTGCTCGTGCTCTTTGCGAAGTACGCGGTCGGCAACCGTCTTGGCCGCATGTTTCAGGTGCACCGTCGCGCCGTCGCGGCTGACGGACGCGTAGAACGACTCGTAGGTGAAGTCCACGGTGAAGCCGAGCCGGTCGCGGTAGTAGGCCAGCGCGGTCTCGAGATCGTCCACCAGGAATTGCGGCGCGATCGCGCGCACCCGAGCGGTCATACGCCCCCCATGACGTGTGTGCACTTCGCGATGTCGGCGCGTGGGCGGAAGCCGAGCCGCTCGTAGAGGCGCGCGGCGTCCGGGTTCGACGTGCTGAGCCGCAGCGTGTGGAAGTGGCCGTGCGCCGCCGCGATGATCTCGGTGACGAGCCGCTCTCCGAGGCCGCGCCGCCGATGCGCCGCCAGCACGTACAGGTGACGCACGCGGCCGGTGGCGGGCTCGGTGGTGTAGGGATCGATGTTCAGGCCGCCGACGGCGACGACGTCAGCGGCGGCCCGCGCCGCAAACAGCGCTTCGCCGGGCCGGTCGAAACGGTTGACACCATTGAGCCATTCGTCGGTCAGGCGTCTCACGAATCGCAGGCCGTGGGCCTCACTCTCGGCGATGGGCGCGGCGAGCAGCTCCGGCGTCAGGTGAGTGAGCCGCTCGATCGCCATGGGCTATTGTGTCGCACCGGTCCAGCCGGTTTTGGTACTCTCGAAATCAAGAATGAAGCTCTCGGCGAAATTCGCGCGGCAGGAAAGCGAAGAAGCACGCCTGGCCCGAATCGGCCGCCGCCGTATCTCTAAAGCCCAGTCCGAGTCGGTTCGCCGCTTCCTCGGGGATCAAAAGCCGGCAAAACCCGTGCGCGCCGCGCGCGTCGCCGTGGCCGATGGGCCGCTGCAGTGTGACGAATGCGGTCGCCGCTTCACGCTGCCGATGCATCTGGGCCGACACCGGAAGTCGGCGCACGATCGCGCGTCAGTGATCGAAAACGGTGAGGTGAGCGCGAACGGCGACGCTAGTAACGGAAGCGAACACCGCCCAGAACGTCGTAGCCCGTAGCGCCGCTCGCCGGCGCCTTCGTGCCCGGCGCCACGAAGCCCTCGCCCGTCGCTCGCGACATGTCGTACGACCCGAACAGCGTGGCGTCCTTGCCCAGCCGCCAGTTGAAGCCGGCACCGGCTCTCGCGCCCAGTCGATAGGTGGGATCGATCTGCGAGCCGAGCAGCGTCGAAAACTCCGTCGGCTGCGCGACGAACAGAGCGGGACCCAGAACGACGTAGGGCTCGAACGGCGTGTCGCCCGTCGGCCATCGCAGCTTCATGTCGAACGACACTGCCTTACCGCGCGGCAGATCGCCGAGAATCCGGCTCTCACCCGATTGTGAGGTCTCCGTCGGCGGCAACGCCTCCCAGCGGAGCGGCGAGACGCCGAACCCGAAGCCGACGGCGGAATTGCTCGGGGAGGCGAGATCGAGAAGATTGTCGCTCGACGACCCGGCCTGTGTCGTGAACGGCGTGAGCCCGATGCCCACGGTCAGCGCCGCGATGGCGAGCCAGCGCACGTGATGTCGTTTCATATCTGACTTCTCATACCTCAACTTCGACGAAGGAATCTCGACGATTATGCATCGATCACTCCTCACGCGCAATCGCGCGATGACGGCCGCAAGCGGGCGATCAGCGGCGGCCATGCCGCGCCCAGTCGAAGTAGGCATCGCGATAGATCTTCCAGGCCGTATGCCTCAGTTTGCGACCCGTCGCGAGATTCTCGCCGCTGCCGTAGATGGGCACGAAGCTGATCGCGACGAGCATCGCCGTGACGAGCATCGCCACGATCCGTCGGCGGATGCCCTCCGGGCCCGCGAGCCATCCGATGACGCGCGCGACCCAGAAGAAGATCCACGCATAGACGACGAGATGGATCAGCGCGATCGCCAGCAGCAGGCCGCGGTCGTCTCCGTAGGAGACGATGATCGGCAGCGGGAGCAGACCGCCGACGGCGATCATGTAGAACGGGCACGGGAACAGCAGCATCAGCCCGAGAAACGTTCCGGCGCGGATCACTCGGGGCGAAGACGACTCAGGAGTCCGGCTCCCGGCTCGGCGGTGTCCACGACGGCGGTGACAGTCGGCGCTTGCCGTCGCGCGCGAGGCGGACATCGGGCGCGTCGACGTCGACGCGGTCCCACAGCTTGCACGTGACCTGCTTGTGTTGCTGGTCCAGCCCCTCGCAGTAGTTGGTGAACTCGCAGCGGCGCACGAGGTGGCCATAGCCCAGGCGAATCTTCCTGAACCAGTCGGGATCGGCCAGCGACTGGCGCGCGGCGCCGACGAAATCCGCCTCGCCGTGCTCGAGGACTGCCTCGGCCTGCTCGAACGTCCCGATGCCGCCGCTGGTGACGATCGGCGTGTCCAGGCCGGCTTCGCGCACGGCGCGGCGAATGCGCGCGGCCAGCGGGACGTTGCGCCCGAAGGGGCCGCGCTCGTCCGAGATGACGGTTGGCATGCACTCGTAGCCCGAGCGTCCGGTGTAGGGATAGACCGCTTCGCCGACGCGCGGCTGCTTGGCGTCCTCGAAGCGCCCGCCCTTGGAAACGGAGAGATAGTTCACGCCGGCCTCGGCGAAGCGCGCGCCGAACCACGCGGCGTCCTCGACGTCGCTGCCGCCGGCGACCACGTCGTCGCCGAGATACCGGATGCCGACGACGTAGTCGTCGTTGACGCGCGCGCGCACGGCGCGCAGAACTTCCAGCGGCAACCGTACGCGATGCTCGCGCGAGCCGCCGTAGCCGTCGTCGCGCGTGTTCAGCCGCGAGAGAAACGACGCCATCGTGTAGGCATGGGCGTAGTGCAGCTCGATGCCATCGAAGCCGGCCTCGCGCGCGCGGCGGCCGGCCTCGGCGAAAAGGTCCGGCAGCACGCGTGGCAGCTCGCGGATGTGGGGCAGGTGCGTGTCCCAGATGCGCTCGCGATAGCCGTAGTCGAGCGACTCGCGCTGGCGCTCGTCCAGCACCGCGTCGAGCAGCGCACGGTCGGCGGACACCAGCCACTCGCGCAACGCGGCCTCGGGCGCATCGAGCCACGCGCGGTCGTTCGTCGCGTCGGCGATCCGGCGTCGCAGCGCGGCGTCGATCTCGAGAAAGCGCCGCAGGAATTTTTCGGGCTCTGGACGGCGCCGCACGGCGACGAAGTCGATGGCCTGGATGAACAGGCGTGTGTGGCCGGCGCTCTTCTCTCGCACCGTGTCGACGAGGCGGCGCAGCCCGGGCACGAAACGATCGTCGCCAATGCGCAGGAGCGGACCGCTGGCGACGTCACGGATGCCGGTGGCCTCGACGACGAGCACGCCCGGCCGACCCTCGGCGAAGCGCGCGTACCAGGCCAGCACCTCGTCGGTGACGAAGCCGTCTTCGGTGGCGCGCCACGGGACCATGGCGGGCACCCACGTGCGCTGCTCGGCGACGACCGGACCGATGCGCGCGGCTTGAAAGAGGCGCGCGCGGGCCGCCTGCTCGCGCGTGGGCCAGCGTGCCGGCGGCAGCCGGTGGCGGATCTTGAAGCGCTCAACCGCCGCGCTCACGCCAGCGCCGCGTACCCCTCGATCTCGATGAGCGCGCCATCGGCGGCATCGAAGAGATCGCGCACACCGACCAGGGTCATGGCGGGGAAGTGCTTGCCGAAATACTCGCGGTATACCTCGCCGATGCCGGGGAGCTGCTTCTTGTAATCCGCGACGTCGAGCACGTAGATCGTCAGCTTGACGAAGTCGGTCATGTCGCCGCCGGCGGCCGTGATCACGGCCTGCAGATTCGCGCACGTCTGTCGGAACTGCGCGACCAGGTCGCCGCGGCCGACGATCGCGCCCTCGGCGTTGACCGCCACTTGACCGGAGACGAAGATGATGCGGCCGCGCTTGACCTCCATCCCGTAGGAGAAGCCCTTGGGCTTCGGCAGCGTGCGCGGCCGGACGTCTGAGATGTGCTCCTTCATCGGGTGACTCCTTTCGCCGCCGGCGCGCTGCCGTCGATCACGATCGTGTCGCCGTTCGTCATGTCATCGGCCACGAGCTTCGCCGCCGCGTCGGCGACCTCGTCAGGCTCGATCAGCCGTCGGCCCGGATTCATCTCCGCCAGCGCCTTGACCGCGTCGTCGAACGACTTGCCCGTCCTGGCCACGATGTTGCGCGCGCCGTTCCAGACGATGTCGGTCGCCGTGAAGCCCGGGCAGAGCGCGTTCACGGTCACGCCCTTGCCCGATACTTCGGTGGCCAGCGCGCGCGTGAAGCCGACCAGCGCGTGCTTGGAGGCGGTGTAGGCGGTGACATAGGGCGAGCCGAACAGTCCCGCGAGCGAGGCGATGTTGATCACGCGGCCCCAGCGACGCTCGAGCATGCCGGGCAGCACGGCGCGGGTCAGCAGATAGGGACCGCGTACGTTCACCGCAAAGTGACGATCCCAGAAATCCGGCTCGGTTTTCACGAACTGCGCCGATTCGGCGACGCCGGCGTTGTTCACCAGCACATCGACGGGGCCGAGCTCGCGAGTCGTTCGCTCGAGCGCCGCGGCGATCGAGGCAGCGTCGGTGACGTCGAGCATCAGCGCCAGCGCGCGGGCGCCGGCAGCATGCGCGGTGTCGTCGACCTGATCGCGCGAGCGCGCGGCCACAGCGACCGCCAGACCGTCTGCGGCCAGGCGCAACGCGATGGCGCGGCCGATGCCGCGGCCGCCGCCGGTGACGAGCGCGACGCGGCTCACGCGGTCATCTTAGCAGTCCCAGCGCCATCCACCACGCGCCTACGCGCCGGCGATTTCCGCTCGGCGGCCGAAGCGCGAGAGCATCGCCGCGCCGGCGGCCATCGCGGCCACGATGATGAGCGCCGCCGTGCCGATCCACGGGATCAGGCTGACAACGACGAGGATGGCCGCGCCCCACGCTACTGACTTGCTGGGCGTCCTGTGCTCCTGACTGACCGGCAGTTTCTCGCCAAGCCATGCGGCCGAGACCGTGAAGCCGAACAAGAAGAGCGCAACGAGGAGGATGACCGCCACGGGGATCAGCGGAATGCCAATGATCGTCACGGCGAGCAGGACGCACAGCGGCACGAATCCCAGGAGGAGCGCAAGGCCGCCGAGCGCCGAGAGCCCGGGGCGATTGACGAGATACGTCACAATGCGCATCAGGGCGCCGGGGAAGGCGACGGCAATGAGGACCGCGATGACGAACAGCAGCGCGGCGCGCGCCAGCCGCGCGGCGAAGCCCAACACTGAGAACATGTGTGGGCCTCCGACAACCCAGCGGGTCATCGAGCCGACCGTCGTCGGGATCGCCCCGCCGAGACTCACGTAGTCGCCTTCAACGGTGGCGCCCTCAGCGACCGACACCTCGCCACCGATCGACACCACATCCCCATCGACGCGGGCGTTCGGTAGGAGAGTGACCGAGCCACCGATCGCCACCGCATCGCGCCGTACGTGGCCTGCGATCGTGAGCGACCCGCCGATGGCCACCGCCTTGTCGACGGTCTCGTCGGCACCGATGTTCAGCGAGTGGCCGAACACCACGCGCTCGGGGCCGCGAGAACCGCGCCGCCGGCCGCGCCAGGAATCGCTTGAGGCTGCTGCTGCGTCCGCGCGAACCCGGAGCACGCCGTTGGTGAACGAGGCACGCAGCGTGGCGGCCTCGAGGACCAGGTCGAGGACCTCACCGGCGGGGCGCTTCGACACCTTCAGGGTGAGCGGGCGGGTCGTCGCACTCTCCGGCGCTGTGACCACGAGGTTCCAGCCTGTCTGCGTGGCGATCGCGTTCAGCGCATCGAGGACCGTGCCGCGCGGCTGGTCGATGGAGACGACGGGCGTGTTGTCGGGAAGGCGCCCATCCAGCCGGCCGCCGGCGGCGGCGGCCGGCGAGACCAGGCCGGGCGACAGCGCGAGGGCAACGGCGAGAACGGCGATCAGCCTGGCGATGCTCATGTCCGATCTCCCTTCGCTCTGGAGTACGGTCGAGCGCTCGCCTTATTTCGCGAACACCAGCGATCGTGCCCGGAATATGAGGACCAGTGACAGCACGGACACGGTGGAGGCCAGTACGGCAGACGCCCATATGCCAAGCGGCACGAGGTCGATGACAACGGCAACGGCGGTCACCCATCTGGCGAGGTTGGCTGCGGTCACGGCGAACCAGGCGACGAGCGTGATGGGCCCGATGGTGGTCGTGAGGAGTAGGGCGATGACCACCAGGCCGACGATAGCGGCTCCGAGGCCTGTCAAGACCGCACGTCGATCGCGGGCCTCGATCGCCTCGAGGTATCGGCGGCGCGCACCGGCAACGAACTCTGCCGACGGCTCCGGCGCTGGAAGACTCCGGAGAAGGCTGGTGAGCTCATCACGCTCGTCGGCTGACCGGCTCATGTGAAGGGCGCGCCTTCCAGCACCGTCTTGAGCCGGGCGCGGCCGCGATGGAGCCACGTCATCACCGTCCCGATCGGTACCTCGAGAGCCGCCGCGATGTCCCGGTACGACATTTCCTCGATGTGGAAGAGAATGATCGCGTCCCGCGGCCCCTCGTCGAGATCGGCGAGCGCCCGATCGAGATGCGAAAGCTGCTCGCGCAACGAGGCCTTCCCCTCGGGCCCCGGCGACGGCGGACCGGTGACCGACAGCGTCTCGAGGCTGGTCATCGTCTTTCGCCGCCGCAGCACATCGAGACAAAGCCGGCGAGCGATGGCGATGAGCCACGGCAAAACCGGCCGCTCCGGATCGAACCGCTCGAAGTGAACGAAAGCCCGCACGAAGGTGTCCTGCGCGAGGTCCTCGGCGTCCGAGGATCGGAGCAGTCGCCAGCAGAAGCGAAGGACGGGCCGATGAAACCGGCGCACCAGCTCGTCGAAGGCCACCGCATCGCCGCGGCGAGCGCGACGCGCAAGCTCGAGCTCCGCTCGTCGATTGTCCGCGTCCGGGCCTTGGGTTGCTGGCACATTCCTCGCCGTCTGCCAATAGAGTACGGGTGGCGGCTTCGTATTATTTCAACTGCGCCCGCCAGATCGGCGATGGTAGCAGCGCGGCGACGCTTTTCAGGCGGGGTGTCACGGTCGAGAATGCGAACATAGCTGACGAATGGCGGACCCGTTTCCACAGATCAAGCACGTCATTCTGCTCGCCCTCGAGAATCGCTCGTTCGATCACATGCTGGGCGGATTGCCGGGCGTCGATGGCGCGTCCCCGCAGTGGTCGAACAGCGATGGTCAGAACGACTACGCGCAGACACCGCTGCAGAACTGGCGCGACCCGGCGGCGCGCATCGTCGATCCCGACCCGAAGCACGAAACGCCGGACGTCCTGACGCAGCTTCAGAACGCCAACCGCGGCTTCGTCGCGAACTATGCGGCGAACAACCCGGCGACCACACGCGAGCAGCGGCAGAAGATCATGTCGTTCTATCCAGATGGATCGCTGGCGCCGCTGCACACGCTCGCTAAGACCTTCGCCGTGTGCGACCGGTGGCACGCGTCAGTGCCGGGGCCCACGTGGACGAACCGGCTGTTCATGCTGAGCGGCACGTCGCGTGGGCGGGTCGTAATGCCGAGCCCGCTCGACTACGACCAACCCAGCGTCTTTCGGCGGCTTTTCGAAGCTGGCCGTTCGTCGCGCGTGTACTACGGCGACGTCCCGCTCGCGCTGCTGCTGAGCGACCAGCGCGAGCCGGACGCGAGCAGCGGATACGATCCGACGCACAGCTATTACCCGCTGTTTCTCTTCAAATACCTGGCGCAGGGCAGGGAGCAAAACTTCCCCGACTTCGTGTTCCTCGAGCCGGCGTACACCATGGGGCCGAACGACGATCACCCGCCGCACGACCCGATCCGCGGCCAGCGATTGATCGCCGAGGTCTACAACGAGCTTCGCGCGAACGATCGGCTGTGGCGGACGTCACTTCTAGTCATTCTGTATGACGAGCACGGCGGATTTGCCGACCACGTGCCTCCGCCGGCTGCCGTGCCGCCGGACGCCTACAACGTCGACGGGTTCGCGTTCGACCGGCTCGGCGTTCGCGTTCCCGCGGTCTTCGTTTCTCCGTGGCTCACGCCGCAGGTCTGCAACGATCTCTTCGACCACACGAGCCTTCTCAAGTCGCTGACCGAAAAGTGGGGGCTCGGACCGCTCGGCGCACGCACCGCGGCCGCTGCCGACGTGTTCGCCGCGCTGCAGAAATCGGCGAGCGTGCGGACCGACACGCCCGCAAGTCTCAGCGCCGAGGTCACACCGCCCGCCGCTTCGCCGGACGTCGAAACCGATCACGAGCGTGCGGCGGAGGAATTGGCCGCCGAGCTCGACCCGACGCCAGGACTGACACCTCGCGAACGCGTGGAGCGGTATCTCAGGCCCGAAGCAACCAGTATTGAAGCGCCGTAGAGTGGTCGTGCCGGCGCGTGTGACTTGCTATGGGTCGTCGCGGCCACGCATGAGTGGGGCGTTCACTGAGCGCGACGCGTCGGATGTACTCCACGTCAGTACGCCGTTCCCGTCCGGCTTGAGAGTTACCGTCGACTTGTTGGAGAGGACTGCGCGTATAACGCCGTCCTTCACGGTTGCGTCGTACACGCCGCTTGTTACCCCGGTGGAGCGATACAGAAGCCGGAGTTGACCCGGCCCCGAGGAGACAGGCGCGAGCAGAACCACGGTGTCCCCCAGCACTGCCCATCTGAGTCCTATCAACGAACCGACGGGCTCGGGAAACGTCGAGGCTTCACGAAGCAAGTTGGTGCGATCGATGGATGCTGGAAGAAGTAACTCGCGAACGACCGGCCATTCATCGGCGATTGGAGGGCAGACGAAGCGGCCCGCCGGCGGAGTCGTCGCGGCGAGGAAGTCGGCAAGGCAGAGGCCGTAGCGGAGAGCGAAGCGGCCGGTCGCCCCACCGCCATGACCACTGATGCCGCTGGTCTCGTCGAGAAGAAGATAAGGCAACGTACGACGCGACAGAATGGCTTGCGCGCTCTCACCACGCACGAGATAACCGAACAGCGCATCGTCCTTTGGGAACAGGAGCGCCAGGCGTCCGACTTTCGCTCGTTGCAGGATGCGGTCGGTGATCGAGGGGTCGAGCCGGCCCGTGGCGCTGGCCGCGCGGACGCCGGGAGCGAAAGCGATCGCAGCGTCGATGTCAGGGGAGGTGTCCACCGCTTCAAGCGTGACATAGCCACCGAATGACTGCCCCGCCAGCGTGACTTTGCGATAGCCGGACTTCTTCAGGGTCGCTGCCTCCTGAAGCGTCCGCTGAACCGTGCGATAAAGCGCATTCTCGGTCTCGGCAGCATGGTGACGCTTGAGCATCAAGACGTCCCAGCCGCGGCTTTGCAGTAGCCGCAACACCGGTGGCGCGGGCGCCATCCACGATTGACTCGTGCCGGAGATTCCGTGGTTCCAGATGATGACGCCGTTCGCGCGGTCCGGTCCATTCAGCTCGAGGTCACAGAAGGCCCGCTCCATCCAGAAGAACCGGCTGCCCGGCTGCTGCGCGCAGGTCAGATCATCAGCGGACGCGTTGAGTCCGGGCATCATGACGATCCCGAACATCATCGCGAGTATGGCGCGACGGACGATGATGTGAACGCGTGCGATTGATACCGCTCGATAGCGGTGTGTCACTGAGCGGCCTACGCGTTCACGGCCGGCAGGCGCCGCGCGGCCATGTAGCCTTTCCAGATCATCGCGAGCGCGAAGCCGTGGAACGCGACGCCGATCCAATCCCACGCGAGCAGGAAGATGCATCCATCCAGCCCGAAGAGCACCATACCCAGGACGAACGCCCACTGGTTGCCGAGCACCGCTCGCTGGCCGAGCGCAGCGAAGAAGCCGATCATCGCCAGGCTAACGATGCCCGCCTTCACGCCCGCGCCTCCCGACCGCTCGGCCAGCTCCTGAACGACCTGCGTGATGCCGAGGCCGAGGATGAAGCGCCATCCCTGCCCGCTGAACGCGAGCACGGCATTGATCAACGAGAGCCCGGCGATCCAGTAGAACCACTGCCCGCCTCGGCGCCGCTGGTCCTCGAGCGTGCGGCGCTCGGCGTCCGGCATCGTGGCAGCCGGCATCGTCGCGGGGGCCTGCACAGGGGCATGAGCGGCGACGACTGTCGGCGTCGCTCGCGGTCGAGGAGGGTGATTGAAGACGCTGCTGCCGGCGCCTGGCGCGTTCGCTTCGCTCTCCATCCGTGGCCTCCCTGTCACGACGGTGCCATTTTTGGAACGTCCGGCCGGCCTGTGAGCGCATTTCCAGCGGCCGGAGACGTTCGCGGCAAGGTCTATGCCACGGTCGGAGGTCGCTAACTCATAGGTTCCAGAACTGATCCTCGCGCTGCTCGTCGCCCTGATACTCGCGGAACTCGACGACCTTGCCGTTCTTCAGTCTCCAGACGTGCACTTCGGGAAACGACGCCGAGTTGCCCCGTCGCTTCGCATTGACGGTCACCAGCGCGACGACGAGGTCGCCGTCGGTCAGCACGTTGTGCACGTCGATACTGAATGCGCCGCCGGAGAGCTCCATCGTGCGCTGGAAGAAGGCGCCGATCTGCTCGTGACCCTTGAACTGGCCCGACAGCGGACTGTGGCCGGGGACGTGCCACGTGATGCTGGCGTCGAAGACGGCAAAGACCGCGGGGACGTTTCCCTTGGCGAAGTCTTCGTACGCTTTCCGAATGATCGCTCCATCGGATTCGGCCATCGTGTGTCTCCTTCGACAACTGACCATACGACTGGCAGCTGACGACTACGCTGCGACCGCTCCGCTACGGGCTCTCTACGCAGAACAGGAAGAACAGTGGACGCAGCTCGCCCTCGTTCGGGTTTGCCACGCAGCGCGCACGCGGCGAAGTGCCCGAGCGCGGATATTGCTGCGGGGGCGGCTTGGAGGCGGCGCAGCCGGCCAGGACGGCGAGCAGCGCCAGGACGAGGAGCGCTCGGGTCACGGGGCGCTATCATAACCCGGCCGATGCCACGCGACTTCGCTCATCTCTCAGCACGCGCCGCCGTCGAGCGGCTGCGTCCCGGCATGAAGGTGCTGATCCCGCCTGGCTGCGGCGAGCCCACGGCGTTGCTGACCGAAATCTCCGCGCAGAGCGATCGGCTGCGCGATCTCACGGTGCTGGCCGGCATCCAGCTCGGCGATTTCGGCTGGGCGTGGGCCGAGCACGCCGCGCTGCGCGCGGCCGTGTGGCAGATGTCTCCGCGCCTCGCGGATGCGCGGCGGCGCGGCCGGGTGGAATTCGTGCCGGTGCGCTACTTCGATCTCATGACGGAGTTCGTGCGCGGCGGGTACTGGGCGCCCGACTGCGTGATCGTGCACACGGCACCAGCCGACGCGAGTGGCTACCTCTCACTGGGCGTCTCGGTCGGCGTGGCGTTGCCCGCCGCGCGCACGGCGCCGCTGGTGATCGCGCAGGTCAATCCGAACATGCCGCGCACGCGCGGCAATTGCTGGCTGCACACGAGCCAGATCGACGCGTGGGTGGACGTCGACGAGCCGCTGTTGGAATATCCGCCTCCGGCCGTCGGCGACATCGAGCGCGCGATCGGCCGCCACGTGGCCGGCCTGGTGCCCGACGGCGCGACCGTGCAGGTGGGCATCGGCGCGATTCCGCAGGCCGTGCTCGAGGCGCTCGACGGCCACCGCGACCTGGCGCTGCACTCGCTGCTGGTCGACGCGGGCGTGCGGCTCGTCGAGCGCGGCGTCGTGACGTGCGCGGCCAAGCGGCTACATCGCGGCCGCATGGACATCGCCGAGGCAATGGGCACGCGCCGGGTCTTCGACTTCGTGCGCGACAACGATCGCGTCAACATGGAGTCGTCGGAGCTCGTACACGATCCGGACGTCATCGCGCGTCTCGACCGCTTCGTGTCCATCAACTCTGCACTCGAGATCGACCTCACGGGGCAGGTGACGGCGGAAACGCTCGGCGGCCGGCAGATTGCCGGCATCGGCGGGCAGTTCGATTTCGTGCTCGGCGCCAGCCGCTCGCGTGGCGGCGCCTCGATCATCGCGTTGCCGTCGACCAGCCGCGACGGCGAGATGTCACGGATCGTGGCCCGGCTCGGCAGCGGCGCCGCGGTGACGACGCCGCGATATCTAGCCGACTGGGTCGTGACCGAGCACGGAACGGCAAAATTAAAAGGACGAGGCGAGCGGGAGCGGGCCGCGGCCCTGATCGCCGTGGCCCACCCGCGGTTTCGGGAGGAGCTGGAGCGTGCGGCTACGCCTTCTTAGCGGCCTCGATCTTCTCGAAGATCTCCTCGTTCTCAGGGAACCGATACGTCTCCTGATTGGAGTAGACGACCTTGTTTCCGATGAAGACCTCGAAGATGCCGCCGACGCCCTCGCGCAGCGTGGCGGTGATGCCGTACTTGTCCTTGATGGCGGCCTGCAAACTGGAGGCCTGGGGCAGATAGTTTCACTCGCCGCAATAGAGAATCTCGATGTCCATCCAGGCTCCTCCTTTCCCGATGGTTGTTCGACATTGTATAGGATTCGTCATCCGTGCCTACCGATTCGATGCGCCACGCGCTGATCGACACCGATCCAGGCATCGACGACGCGCTGGCGCTGCTGCTGGCCTGGGGCTCGCCGGAGTGGACGGTCGACGTCGTCACCACTGTGGCGGGCAACGTTGCGCTGCCGGCGGGGACGCTGAACGTTTTCCGTCTCCTGGACCTGAGGCGACCGTCCCGACGGCCGATGGTCGCTTCTGGCGCCGCGCAACCGCTGGCGCGGGCGCTCCGCATCGCCCCGTATCACGGCGGCGATGGCCTCGGCGACCTGCCGGACTGGCCTCCCGCCGAGCCCCGCGTCGCTTCGATAGACGCGGCAGGCGTCATCGTGGACGCCGCACGCCGGTACCGGGAAGACCTTACAATCGTCGCCCTCGGGCCGTTGACGAACCTCGCGCGGGCGGTCGAGCGTGACGCCGCGGCCATCCGAGCCGTCGGACGGTTCGTCGCCATGGGCGGGGCCGTCGACGTGCCCGGCAACGTGACGCCCGGCGCGGAGTTCAATGCCCACGTCGATCCCGAGGCGCTGGCCAGCGTCCTCGCCGCGGGCGTGAAGATCGATCTCGTGCCACTCGACGCGACCCGCCAGGTGGTGCTAGAGCGCACGGCGCTTCAATCGGCGCTGGCGCGCGCGCCGCGCGAGGCGGCCGACCGTGTCCAGCGGTTTACCGACTACGCTCTGCGGATGGACGAAAAGCGCGGCCGCCGCGGCATGGATCTGCACGACCCGCTCGCCGTCGGCACCGCACTCGATCCGACACTGGTCGAGTGGGAGCCGGTGCGCCTGGCGATCGGGCGCGACGGTGAGACTCGGCGCGCCCCGGGCGAACCGAACGCGCGCTTCGCACGAGTCGTCGATGCGCCGCGGTTTCTCAGAATGTTCGCGGAGCGCCTGTGGCCCGCGTCCTGACCGCGTGGGGGGCCCCGACATGGCCCCCCACGCCCCCCACATTCGTCGCGCCCCGGGGAAGCCGTGGCGCTCCTCGACTACGGCCGTGCCGCGAGTCCTAGTCGTCGGCTCGGCGAATGTCGACTTCACGGTCGCGCTCGACCGTCTGCCCGAGCGTGGTGAGACCGTCACGGAGGGCACGCTGCTCGTCGCGCGTGGAGGCAAGGGCGCCAACCAGGCGGTGGCCGCGCGGCGGCTCGGGGCGGAGGTGCGGCTGGTCGCCTGCGTGGGCGACGATCCCTCGGGCCGCGAAGTGCGAGCGGCGCTCGCCGAAGAAGGGATCGGCATTGCAGGCGTGGCGACGACCACCGAGGCCGCGACCGGGACCGCGCTCATCATGGTGGACCGCGTCGGAGGAAACCAGATCGGCGTGGCGCCGGGCGCCAATCGCGTGCTCAGCGTCGCGCACGTCCAGTCGCGCACCGAGGACTTCGCGTGGGCCGAGGTCGTGGTCGCTTCGTGCGAGATTCCGCTCGACTGCGTCTCGACCGCGCTGACGCTTGCGCGACGACACGGCGCCGCGACGATTCTCAATCCCGCGCCCGTTCCGCGCGCGCCGCTCGATCGCCTCGATCTCGTCGACTATCTGACACCGAACGCGGGTGAGGCGGCGCGGCTGGCGGCAGTCGCCGGTGAGGAACCCGCTGCTGATGCGCTGGTTGCGCGCGGCGCCGGCACCGTGATCGTCACGTTGGGCGAGGCGGGAGCGCTGTCGCGCGGTCGGGCCGGCGCGCATCGGATTGCAGGCGTGAAGGTCGAGGCGATCGACACGACGGCGGCCGGAGACGCGTTCAACGGCGCGCTCGCGGTGGCGCTGGCCGAGCGTCGGGAGCTCGGCGCGGCGCTGCGCTTCGCGAATGCGGCCGCGGCGCTAGCATGCACGAAGCGCGGCGCGCAGCCTTCGCTGCCGACGCGCGCCGAAGTCGACCGGCTAACCGGCCGCTAGCGCGACGGCGCCTTGCGCTGCTCGAGGCCCTTCAGCAGACGCTCGGCCTGATCGATGTTGCGCCGCGCGTTGGCGTTCTGCGGCTCCATCTCGAGCACCAGCTTCCACTCGGCGATGGCCTCGGGCAGCTTTTCTTCGCGGAAGAGCCGAATGCCTTGCTGATAGTGGCGGTCGATCACCTGACGCCGCGCCAGCGCCAGCAGCGTGGCGGCGTCCTGGTAATCCGGTTGCAGCTTGGCGAGCAGCGTCAGCGATCGATACGAGTCGTCGTACTTCTTGTTCTCGAGCGCGCTCTGGCCCTGGCGATAGAGCGCAAGCTTCTTCAGCTCGGCGCCTTCCCGGTCGCGCGGGTTCTCCGCGAGGTACCGATCGATATCGCTCAGGGCGCTCGCGAACTCCTTACGATCGAGGGCGTCGCGCACATCGGCCAGCTGGGGGTTGACCTCCGGCGGCTCGTCCGATGGCGTCGCGACCGCAGGCGCCGGTGCCGGCGTGGGCGATGGCGGCGTGGCGCGTTCGGGCGCGCGCGGCGCCGCGACAGCCGCGGCGACGGTGGCGGGCGGCGGCGTGCGACCCGGCACATAGAACGGCACACCGCGAATCTCGGGAATGCGCAGCACCGCGCCGACCGCGAGCGGCTTGCCCGGCGGCAGCTTGTTCGTCTCCCAGATCACCTCGCCGCGCGCGCGATCGCCGTAGTAGCGCTCGGCGATCGACGCGAGCGTATCGCCCGGGCGTACGGTGTAGCTCGCGAACTCGACGTCGCCGATACCGCGCAGCAGGTCCGCGGCAGTGGCGTTGAACGGATCGAGCGCCAGCGCCGACAACAGCGCCTGGCGCGCCTGCAGCGGCGCACCGCGTTGCAGCGCCGCGCGCGCGTCACCGATCTTGGCCGCCACGAGGCCGTCGATGCGCGCGACCAGACGCGTCTCGCTCGCGCGCGCTTCGGCGTCGTTGGGATTGATGGCGCGCGCGATTTTCCACTCGAGGAGAGCGGGACGCAGCTGGCCGTCGCGCTCGAGCGCGCGCGCGCGGGTGCGGGTGGGTCCGAGCACGTCCGGGCGCGACGCCTCGCGCCGCGACGGCGCCGTGGCGCAGCCGCTCAGCACCAACACCACGCCGAGCGTGGCCGCGAGTCTCATCGCAGGTTCTCCTGGTGGAAGACGTTGAGGTTCCGTGCGAACTGCTCGAGCGTCATCTCCGAGTAGATCTGACTGCGGTTGATCTCCAGCGGCCGTACGAACGACGCGTTGCTTTCACGCCGCACGGTGAAGGCCGCGGCGTAGCCCTGCTCGCGCACGCGAGCCAGCAGGTCGTCGTCGACACGGCCGTACGGATACGCGAGGAACTGCACGCCCTGTCCCAGCTGTCGCTGGAACAGGCGCGGCGGCTCGGCGAGCTCGGCCTGCATGCGCTGCGCGTATTGCGCGTCGGTCTCGCCGGCCGCGCGGCGCAGGTCACCGTGCGTCTTGCTGTGGGCCTGCACATCGAAGCCCTCGGCGACCAGGCGCTTGAGCTCGTCCCACGTCAGTGCGTTGCGGCCGCCGCCGACGTAGTCGGTGTAGACGAACAGCGTCGCCGTGAACCCGAGGCTCTTGAGGACCGGATACGCGTAGTCGCGGAACGCGTGATAGCCGTCGTCGAAGGTGAGCACCACGGATTTCTTCGGTAGCTGGCGCTTGAGGCGCGTCCAGTCGACGAACTCCGTGAGCGTCACCACGTGATAGCCCTCGCGCTTGAGATAGCGCATCTGCTCCGCGAAGGCGTCGGCCCCGAGCACGAGCCGGCCTTTCGACTGCGGTCCGAGGTTGTGATAGACGAGGATCGGCACGAGCTGGTAGCCGTTGGACTCGATGCCGGACGGGTTCCACGGCCGCTTCGGCGCGACGACGCGCTCGCCCGCCTTGAAGACGCGACGGCCTCCGTTGAAATCCTCGATCATCCACGCTTTCGACGGATCGCCGAGATGCGCTCGCGCGAGCGCTTCGGCGGTTTCCTCGCGCACGGGCACGACGACGACGAAATCGTCCGACTCGCCGACCACCTTCGCGCCAGACGCAGGCGCCGCGACAGCGGATCCGAGTGTCGCGCAGACGCCCACGACCAGGACCGCGCTGAGGGCCTTCAGTGCGCGCATAGGCCGCGCACCTCGTAGACCTCGACCTCTTCTTCCTTGCCCTTGACCTTCATCGCGCCGAGCGACTTGGCGTCGACGAGATCGCTGACCGCCTCGTACGTGCGGCGCGACAGGAGAATCGAGCCGGGCTTCGCGCGATCTTGAAGCCGCGAGGCGACATTGACGCTGTCGCCGATGACCGTGTACTCCATGCGCTCCTCGGTGCCCACCGTGCCGGCGACCACCTCGCCGAGGGCCACGCCGATCCCGACTTCGAAAGCGTCCAGTCCCGCCGCCCGGCGGCGCGCACCGAGCTCGCCGATGGCCCGACGCATGTCCAGCGCCGTCATCACGGCGCGCGCGGCGTGATCGGGGTGCGCGATCGGTGCGCCGAAGACCGCCATCACCGCGTCGCCCAGAAATTTGTCGAGCGTGCCGTCGTGCTTGAAGACGGTCTCGATCATCAGCGTGTAGAACTGGTTGAGCAGGCTCACGACCTGCTCCGGCGTCAGGCGCTCGGACAGCGACGTGAAGCCGCGGATGTCGCAGAACAGCACGGTGGCCTCGCGGCGCTCGCCGGTCAGCATCGCGTGCTCGGGATCCTTGAGCACTTCCTCCACGACCTCGCGCGCCACGTAGCGCGTGAACGCGCGCTTGATCATCTCTTTCTCGCGCAGGCTGCGCGCCATGCGGTTGAACGACTCCGTCAGCACGCCGAGCTCGTCGCGCGAGGTCACCGGCACCGACACGCTGAAGTCGCCCTGAGCGACGGCGTCGGTGGCGTCCATGAGCCGGTAGATCGGCCGCGCGAGCAGCGTCGCCAGCGCGACGGCGCCCGCGACGCCGACGATGACCATGAACGCGGTGATGCCCATCGCCTGGTTGCGCGCCTGGCTGACGGCGGTAACGATCGCGCCCTTGCTGAAGCCGACGTACAACGTGCCGAGCGGCGTCTTGCTGAAGACGAGCGGCACCGAGATGTCGATGATCTCGTCGCCGCCGCGCGTGTAGGTCTGGACGAGGAGCTGATTACCGGCGGGATCGAGCGAGGCCGGCCGCACGACCGGGTGGCCGATCGCGCTCACGTCGGGATGCGCGCGCACGACGCCCTGCTCGTCCGCGAAGACAACGTAGACGACGTCGCGATCCTGCATCGACTCTTTGACGAGAATGTTCAGCGACAGGTCGTCGTTCGTCGCGAGCGCGCTCTTGGCGCCGCCCGCGAGATTGGCGGCAATGGTCAGACCCCGCTTGGTGACTTCCTTCGTGAGCGCCTGCTTCTGCCGGGAAATGAGTGAGAAGCCAACGAGCAACACCGCGAGAGCGACGAGAGTTGTAATGAGGAGGCTGAGCTTGAGCTTGAGCGGCAGCCGAAAGTCGCGCCTCACCCTCACCCAACGAGCCTAGCGAACCTCGGCTGGAGGGGTCAATCGAGACCTCAGAGCGGCGATGCGCGCTAAAGCCTCGTCGATTCGGCTCTCGGGCACCCGACCCCGACGGACGGCCCGACGCACCTCTGTGAGGGTCTCGGACGAGGCCGAGCGGCCTTCCGGCAGGCGGTCGTCGGCGATGAGGATCAGGTCGACACCCGCCCGTAGGGCTCGGACTGCCGCGTCCCCGGCCCCATAGTGCTGCTCGATGGCGCCCATCCTCATGTCATCGCTGACCACGACGCCTTGCCACCCGAGGTCCTTGCGGAGCACGCCGTTGATGGTGGATCGGGACAGGGTGGCGGGGACCCAGGCGTCGACGTGCCAGTTGTAGACGTGGGCCGTCATGACGGCGTCGACCAGCCCCTCGGCGAGCAGCATCCGGTAGGGGAGCAGCTCGACGTCGGGACGCGCCGTGTCCGTGACGTCGACGAAGCCGGCGTGGGAATCCGCGAGGCTCGAGCCGTGGCCAGGGAAGTGTTTGAGGGCGGTGAGGATGCCCGCCTCGTGCATTCCGGTGATGTACGCGCGCGCCTGGGCAGCCACCAGCTTCGGGTTGGCGCCGAACGAGCGACCGAACCCCACGATGACCGGATTCGCCGGGTTGTAGCCGACGTCGACCACGGGTGCGAGGTTCCAGTTGATTCCGGCGTCGCGCAGCATGCCGCCGATGCGCCGCGCCTCCAGCTCCGTCTCGACGAGATCGCCCGCCTGGCCCAGATCCTGGTGCGACGGCGTCTCCGTCCAGCCGGCTTTCGGCCCCAGGCGCATCACGCGCCCGCCCTCGGCGTCGACGGCCACGAGCAGCGGCTGACCGGTGCACTCGCGAGCGCGAGCGATGATGTCGCGCGTCAGGCGTGCCGTCTGTGCGGCGTCGACGATGTTGCGCGCGAACAGGATGACGCCGGCCACGCGCGTCTCGCACAGCAGCCTGTCGAGATCCGCGTTGCCGGCAAGACTGGTACCGTGAAAGCCGACGAGCAGCAGCTCGCCGAGATGTGGATTGAGCTCGCCGAATCGCTCGGGCGCCATGCTGCGACAGCCGGCGACCACGACGACGAGCGTGACGCCGACGAGAAGGCGGCGAGTGAGCCTAACGGCCACCGACAGCGTCGACCAGCCGGCGCACGCGCGCGGGGTCGACGGGGTTGTTCACGTCGCCGTCCCGCTTGAGCGACGTGCCGACGATGAGCGCGTCGGCGAGCGACAGCAGCTCCGGCGCCGTCTCGGGCGTCACGCCGCTGCCCACGAGAATCGGCACGTCGGGCACGGCGCTGCGGACGCGCTTGACGTCGTCGATCGGTGTGGCCTCGCCGGTCGCGCGGCCCGACACGACCAGGCCATCGGCCAGCGCGCGCGAGGTGAGATCGCGCGCCTGTTGCTCGATTTCGACGGGAGCCAGCGGCACGGCGTGCTTGCCCTGTACGTCGGCGAAGATCGCGATGTCGCCTCCGAGGAGTCGGCGATCCCGCAGCACGTCATACGCGTCCGTCTGGACGATACCCTGATCGGCCACCACGGCACCGGCGAGCACGTTGACGCGGATGAAGCGCGCGCCCACGGCGGCGGCAACCCCCAGCGCCGAGCGCGCGTCACACTTCAGCACATTGATGCCGAGTGGCGTGTCGGGGATCGCGTGGCGGATCTCCTGGGCGATGACGGCCATGGCCGCGACCGTGGCGGACGCGACGCGGCCGCGCGTGAACGGAGCGTCGCCGTAGTTTTCGACGATGAGGGCGTCCATGCCGTTGTCGATGAGGGCGCGCGCGTCGGCGAGAGCGACGGCGATCGCGCGATCCATGGAGCCGTCCCAGCGAGGACTGCTGGGCAGCGGAGGCAGGTGCACCATGCCGATCAGGCGCATCACACCACGCAAATTGTAGCACGCGGTGTGTGGACACCCCGCGGAGCGATCGCTATGATGGCGCGACCACATCGCGCCCTGAAAGGAGCACACCCGTGGGCTACCAGACGCTGATCGTCGAGCGCGCCGGCGCCATCGCCACCATCACGCTGAATCGGCCCGAAGCGCTCAACGCGCTGGATCTCGTGATGCGTCGCGAGCTGGCGGCCGTGTTCGACGAGATCGAGGCCGACGAGGCAGCGCGCGTCGTCGTGCTCACTGGTGCGGGTGGGCACTTCTGCGCGGGCGGTGACGTCAAGACGATGCGTGCCAAGCGTCACAGCGCGGCCGAGGGCCGGGCGCGCGTCGAGTCGCTGAACCGCATGGTGTTGCGGCTGGTCGATTTCCCGAAGCCGACGATCGCGATGGTCGACGGCTACGCCGTCGGCGCGGGCTCGAACCTGGCGCTCTGCTGCGATCTGATCATCGCCTCCGACCGCGCGAAGTTCGGCGAGCTGTTCTGGAAGATCGGCCTCGTGCCCGATGGCGGTGGCACATGGCTGCTCTCGCGCGTCGTCGGTCTGGCGCGCGCGAAGGAGCTGATCTTCACGGCGGACATCATCGAGGCCGCCGAGGCGGCGCGGATCGGACTCGTCAATCGTGTCGTGCCCGCGGCCGATCTCGAGAGCACCACGCGAGCGCTCGCCGAAAAGATCGCGGGTGGGCCACCGGCCGTGCTGCGGATGGCCAAGCACATGGTGAATCGCGCGGCCACATCCGATCTCGCCGCGGCGCTCGACCTCGAGGCCTTCTCTCAAGGCATCGCGATCTCGTCGGAAGATCATCAGGAGGGTCTCGCGGCGTTCTTCGAGAAGCGGCCCGCGAAGTTCACTGGCCGCTGAAGCGCTGTCCGCGATGACCGCGCCGCGCCCCTTCAGGGAGGAGGCGGCGCGGGCGGGATCGGCGGCACGCCCGATGGTGGCGCACCCGCGGGTGGCCCGCTCGGTGGCGGTGCCGGTATCAGCACGGACCCCGCGCCCGGCATCGGGGCCGGCAGCGTGGTCCCCGGCGGCCGCGGCGCCTTTCGGAGCGCGTCGTTCAACTCCGGCGTCGCGCGCCGCATCTCGTCGGTGATGCGCTGCGCATCGATCGGCGTTCCGACCACACGCGGCGTGATCAGGAGCACCAGCTCGCTCTTTTCGATGGTGTACTCCTTGAAGCCGAACAGGAATCCAAACACCGGGATCTTGTAGAAGATCGGTACGCCGCGCTGGTTCAGCGTTCGCTTGTCCTGGATGAGCCCACCCATCACAAGCGTCTGGTTGTTCAGCAGGACGACCGACGTTTCGGCCTCGCGCTTGAGGAACGACGGCGAGTTCGTCGGCGCGACCGCGGGGCCGACGGAGTTGACTTCCTGTTTGACGTCGAGGGCGACCGTGCCGCGCTCGCCGATTCGTGGTGTGACGGTGAGGATCACGCCCGCGTCGCGGTACTCGACGGTCTGGTTCACGCCGCCCGTCGTGATCGTCGTGCTGGTGGTGCCGGCCGTCTGACCCGGCACGCTGACTGTGCTCGTCTGCTGGCCGGTGATGATCGGCACCGACGTCGACACGTTGATGATGGCCTTCTTGTTTTCCGACGTCATCACGTGCGGATTGCTGATGACGTTGACGCGGTTGTCCGACGCCATCGCGTTGAGCATCGCGAAGAACCTGTCGGTCGCGAACGTGAAGGCGGTGAGGCCAGCACCGGGCAGCCCCGCGAGCGCCGTCGCCGCTCCGAGGGCCTGGAAGCCCGACGGCGCCTGAATCGTCGGCGTGCTCGTCGAGGACGTGGTGATCGATTGCTGCGCGAGGTTGAACTTCCCCTGTTTCAGCGCCCAGTCCAGGCCGAGCGAAGTGTCCTCGTTGAGCGTGATCTCCGCGACGAGCACCTCGATCAGCACCTGGCGTGGCATCTTGTCGAGCGAGCGAACCGTCGGCTCGATGTCCACCCACTGACGGGGCGTGGTCGTGACGACGATCGAGTTCGTGGTCTCGTCGGCGATGAAGCGGAACTGACCCTCGACGAAACCGATGTCAGCGAGGCCGGGGGTGAGCGGGCCGCCGGGTGCGACTGTCGGCGGCGGTGGCGTCGGCTGGGGCGGCTGTCCCGCGGTCCGCCCGGTCAGCGGCGGTGTCGGCGACGCGGTCGCGACCGTCTCCTTGGCACCGTAGATTGCATTCAGCGTCGCGGCGAGATCCTTCGACTTCGCGTTTTCGGCGAAATAGATGAAGACGCGTCGGCCGCCGGTGACGTTGATGTCCAGCTGCGCCAGGATGCGGCGGATCATGTCGATCTCGGACTTTCGGCCGTTGACGATGAGCGAGTTCGAGCGCTTCTCGGCGATGACCATCGGCTGCCGCTCGACGGTTGACGTGCCGGCAGGGCCGGGGACCGGCGCGGCGGCACCGGGCGCCGGGACTGGCGCCGGCGCGCCGGGTGCGCCGGGCACGCCGCCGACCGCCGCGCGCAGGCGACCGCCTGCGAACAGCTGATTGAGGATCGTCGCGACCTCGGTGGCATCGGCGAAGGTCACGGGAATGATCTGGAGCTCGTCGAGCGAAACCTGCACGTCGACCATCTTGATGATGTCGAGCACGCGCCGGATGTTGGACGCGGCGTCCGTGATGATGAGGACGTTGGTCTCGCGGTTGGCCACGAGCGTTCCCCGCGACGACACGAACGGCCGCAGCAGGACGCCGAGATCATTCACCGAGGCGTACCGCACGGGGACGATCTGCGTGATGATCTCGTCCGGCGAGCGCTTGTCGACCGGCACGTCGCCGACGATGGTCGGCACCGCGCGCTCGCGCGCGCCCTCGACGCGGACGATCTTGTAGAGGTTGCCGGACTTCACTGCGGTGAAGCCGTGCACCTCGAGAATGCCGAGCAACACGCCGAAGACGTCTTCCTGCGGGATGCGACCTGACGTCTGGACGGTCACCTTGCCGCGCACGTCGGGTGACAGTACGTAGTTGAACCCGACGATCTCACTCGCGGCGTGAATCACCGTCTCGATGTCGGCGTTGTCGAAGTTGAGCACGATGAACCGCCCGCTCGGCGCCGTTGTGGGCGCGGTTGGCGGTTGTGCAAGCGTCGGCGTCGGCGCGGGCGCTGGCCTCGCCGGCGCGGTCGGTGGCGGCGCAACCGCCTCGGGCGGACGCGGGCCGACGGAGACGGGCGGTATGGTCGGCTCGGTTTGGATCGTCACCGTTGGCGGCGGCGGCACCGGGCCCTCGGGCGGCGTGGTGATCTTGGGGGCCTGTTTGCCCTTCGCCGTGCAGCCGGCGACGAGCGAGAGCACGAGGGTGCTCGCGACGACGGCGTTGAGCTTACTGTTGCGGAGCATCGGCCATTCCAGGCGGTAGACGGCGCAGCAGGTTCGGTGGAAGCGGTCGTCGCCCCGGAAGTTGCGGAGGCGTCGTCGTCACGACCGGCGGTTGTCCGGGAATCACGGCCGCAGGCGGCTGACCTGGTAGGACAATGGGCGGCACCTGGCCGGGTTGCACGACCGGCGGTTGCGTGGGTTGCGCCACCTGCGCCGGTGGCGGCGCCGCGGGCGGAATCACGCCTGGCAGAGCCGGGGCCACCGTCGGCTGCGGCGTCCCCGTCACGGCCGCCGGCGTCGCACGCGGCTTCCCGGCATCGTGCAGTCGCACGTCCAGCGCGCCGCCCGCGCCCGGCACGTCGATTGTGACGACGTCGGCCCTGATGGCCTGCACGGTCCCACCAAGGATGCGATCGCCGACACGGTATCCGGCGACGCGCTTGGTCGTCGGGTCTTCGAGGTAGGCGATCGAGCCACTCTCCCGCACGACGACGCCGAACAGGTTGGGCTTCACCAGCGGGGCGCCGGTCACCACGGCTCCCGAGGGCGCTTCGGTTCGTGTGGGGCTGAAGAGGCTGCGCGCGGCGACGACGTTGTAAGCGCTTGCCGGTGGCCGCGGCCCATCCATCGCCGGCGCGCCCGTGCCGCTCGCGGCTGCCCGGCGGCCGCCGACGGGCAGCGGCATCGGCGCCATGAACTGCCGCGCGATGTACAGGACCAGCACCGCCGCCAGGGCAGCGAGCACTACGTTTGCGGCCACGAGTCTCCTTGGCATCACGCTTTCGTCTTCGCAGGCTGCAGAATGAAGCCGGACACGGTCAGGGTCGCCAGCAACTCTTTGGGCTGACTGACGTTCACTACTCTGACCCGCAAGTCCTTGACGGTCAACAATTTTTGCGCGCCCTCGACGCGAGCGAGCAAATCCACGAGCTGCCTAATCTCGGCCGAAACGGCGATCTCTACGGGAATTTCGAGCAGATCGCCGCGCTCCTCGGGCGGCAGGATCCGCTCGCTCCGGATCTCGGTCCTGGCCTCGGCCGCCATGTCCTTCACGAGCTTCTGCAGCTCCGAAGCGACGACTGCAGGGGACGCCGCGGTGAGCAGGCGGGCATTGAGCCGATCCAGCCGCGCGTTGGCGGCCTGGAGCTCCGACGCGATTTGCCCGCGGCGCGCGAGCAGGTCCAGCCGCCGCACCAGGAGGCGCTCGCGCTCGGGCACGAGCTCGGCGGTCGCGGCGTTGCGGTCGCGCAGCGGCGTGACGACGAACAGCCAGAAGCCGACGGCCAGGAGAATGGCGGCCCCACCGACGACGATCGCACGCTCACGCGGCGAGAAGCGGGCGAGCCAGCGCATCATTGTCGGACACCTCCCGGTGCCGGCGGCCGCCGCGTCAGGTCCGGGGCAGGTGTCGGCCCGGGCGGAGCGCCAGCCGATGGCGTGGGCACGACAGCGGCCGGTGGGCCCGCCGGCACCGGAGCTCCCGCGGTCGGCGGCCCTCCGATGGGCGCGACGGCGCCGGCAGCCTCCCACGCGGCGCGGATGCGGAACTGCTCGCGGTTGTCGCGGCCACGGGTGACCGGCGACGAGAACTCGACCCGCTCCAGGCGCGGTGAATTTTCGAGCAATGGGATGAGCGTGCTCGCCGCCGACGCGGCGCCCGTGAGCTCTACACCCTTGGCGTCGAGCGACACGGTCGTCAGCCAGGCGTCGTTCGGCAGGATCTCCGTCAGCTCGCGCAACACCGGGAGCGGACGCACGCCCGCCGCCTCCACTCCGTCGAGGGTGGCGAGCAGCTTGCGCTTGCGCTCGAGGTCACGCAGCACGCGGTCGACGTTCTTGACGTCCGGGTCCAGGCGGGCGATTTCCGCGTCGATGCGATTGAGACGCCGCTGCTCGCGCCAGCCGGGGGCGAGCAGCGCGAGGATCGCGAGCAGCGCGGTGGCCGCTGCCATGCTGACGGTGAACGCCTGTGGCCGAGTCAGTCGGCGCGGGCGAACCGCCGACGGCAGGAGCTCGAGCGGACGCACGCCGCGCCCGGCGGCCACGGCCAGGGCGAGCTGCAGCGCGCCGCGGTGCTCCTCCGCAAGCTCGTCGATCTGACGCACGGCCCGCGGCGTCCACGCCGGTTCGGTGATCGGCGCGCCGAGCTCCGCCAGAGGGTTGGTGCCGGCCGGCTGGCTCATGTCCGGATCGCCGGACATCCACACCGCGTCGCAGCCCCGCCAGCGGAGGGCGACCATCGACCGCCGTATCTCGTCCGCGATGACCGCTTCCTCGGTGCCCGGCAAGGTTCGGCTGAGCATGAGCGTTTCGCCGACGAGCAGCAGCAGGTCCGTCGCGCCGGCGGCGCGATGCACCCAGGCGATGTGGCCGCCGCGCGGCATTCGGGCCAGCATCGGCAAGTTATGGACGGCGACCGTCAGTGAGAGCGGACGGAGTCGTGCCTCCTCAGCGAGTCGCAGGGCGGTGTCGACGATGCGGCGATCCGCGGCGGTGATCAGCACGCGCTGCTCGCCGGTCGCCGGCCGCTCGCTCCCGGGCTCGTTGGGTAGCGCCACGAAATCGTACGAGGCGTCCTCAGCTTGAAACGGCAGGTGCCGCTCGAGCTCGAACCCGACCATCTGGCGGAGATCGCCGGTCACCGGCGGCAGGTCGATGGGCTTCACGGTCACTGCGCTGCGGGCCAGCGCGAACGAGGCCGTGCGCGCCGGCAGCCCGCGGGCGTCGAGCTCGGCCCGGAGAGCCATGGCCGGCGTCTCGGCCTCGACGACAAAGGCCTCGACGCGCGAGCCCGTCAGCACGGCCGTCGCCAGCCGGTCACCGAGAAGGACGACAGAGACCCGGATCGGCTTGAAGTTCATTCAACCAGCCTTGAAGTTTGTTCGACTAGCCTACGAGGAAAGCCCGCGAGTGGCAAAAGTTTTCCCCTCACCGGACACCCGACCATTCGAGCACCGAGACGGTGTCGCCGGTCGTCCCGGCCTGCCGCTGGACGATGGCGGTCAGCTGGGCCCGAACCTGGCCGTCGATGATGCCGTCCGCCTCGATCCGAAACGTGCGCGTCGTGAGCGACAATCCGCGCCCGCCGAACTGTCCCGGGACGCTCACGTAGGCGCCAGCCCGGCGCGTCTGCTCGACGGCCGAGCACTCGGCGTCCCCGAAGCCGAGCGAGCGCAGGACCGTGCATGACGTGGTGTTGAGGTTGACCTGACCCGGCGACTTCACCGTCACGTAGGCCGCCAGCCCCGGCTTGCCCGGGGTGCCGGAGTAGATCGCCGGCGTGATCCCTTTGATCTGCAGCAGCTCGGTGATCGAGTCGAGGTTGGCGTTCTTGGAGCGGTAGGGGAGCGGCAGCTTTAGATAGTAGTCTTCGCTCTCCGCGCCGTTGAGGCGGTGCTCCTCGTTCGTGTCCCGCCAGTCTTGAAGACTGTCGTTGATCGTGTCGCGGACGGACTTCTCCAGCCCAAGCGCCTCGAGCAGCCGCTCGACACGGTCGGGAGGCGACGTGTTGAGGTTGAGGCGCGCCTCCTCGTCGGTGATCCGGTACGAGAACTGGCCGGCGCCGAGCGGCACGTTGGTGCGCGGCAGTCGTTTCAGCTCCAGGTTCGTGCGATTGTAAAAGGTGAGGTTGCCGTCCTCGGCGAGCACGGCATACATGACGTCGCCGGCGATTTCGCGGATCGCTTGCTCGATGCCCGCCTCGGCGAGATGGGCACCGGTCAGCGTGTCCTTGTAGGAGCGCACTGACGTCGCTTCGAGACGCATCGAGTAAGCGAACTCGGCGCCGAGCACGCCAACCATCGCGAGCACGAGCAGCACCGCGATCAGGGCGAAGCCGCGATCACGGCTCACTTCACGGCCCCCGTCGTGCGGATGCTGACCGTGATGGGCGGCAGCGTCAACGTTCGGCCGTTGAGCGTGGCGCCGAGCGTCACCTGCACGCCGCGGGGAATCGCCTTCATGTCCTGAGCGTCCCAGCTGTCGACCCAGTCACCGTCCTCGTTCTGGAACTTGAACGCGAGGGACGTGACGGCGGGGTCGCGCATGACGATCTCGCCCTTCGTGAACGGATCCCAATTCGGCAAGGCGCGCTCGCGGACGACCAGGCCTCTCTCCTCGCCGGACTCGAGCGAGATCGCAACCGCGGTGAACGCGACCGGCGCCTGCAGCGGCAGCGGCGGTGCCTGGGTGACGAACTCGAGCTTCTGCTCGGCACCGTTGAACAGCATGACGACTTCCGGCGTATCGGTTTTCGCGGCGCGATAGGGATAGGCAGCGCCGAGCGCGCGCGCCATCGTAAAGGCGAGCGCGCGCACGTGCTGATGCGCCTCGGCGCGATCTTCGCCGCGCGTCCACGCCGCCATGGCGACTCGCAGACCGCTGAAGGCGATCGTCAGCAGCAGCCCGACGATGGCCAGTGCGATCAGGAGCTCGAGCAGCGTGAAGCCGCGCGAGTGCCTCATCGTGTCGACCTCGTCGGAGGCGGCGTGCCATCGCCCGCCACGGTTCTCAGCGTCGCCACCGTGACCTGGCGCGAGTCACCCCAGCGCACGAAGACGTCGACCTCCCACTGCCGCCACTTCACGGTGCGCCCCTCCACTTCGAGGTCGGGCGCCACGACCTGCTTGACCTCGCGCTCCCACGTGAACGGACCCTGCACACCGCTGTCGCGGGCGGGCTGTGTCGGAGTGGTGACCTCACGTGCCTTGAGGTCCGCGAGCAGCATCGCCTCCTGATGCTCACCCGAGAGCTTGAGCAGCCGCAGTCCCGACGCGAACGCCTGGATCGAGACCACGACCGCGAAGCCGAGGATGGCGAGCGCGACGAGGACCTCGAGCAGCGTGAATCCCGACTGTCCGCCGCGCGCGAACATTCGCGCTGCTCGCCGCCCCAGTCGCCTCATAGCCTGGTGCTCTTTACGCGCCCGGTGATCGGATCCACCGTGACGCGGTAGACGGCCTCGCCCGCCTTGACCTTGTAGTCGGCGCCGCTCGAAGTGCCCTGAGGCTCAAAGCGCACCGTCAGTGCAGGCGGCGGCGTCGCCTCGACGATGAGACGCTCGGGCAGCTGCCGTGTCTCGCGCGCCTCGGTTTCGCTGCCAGACGTCACGGTCATGCTGCGGTTTGTCGGGTCGATCACGACCGTCTGCGCCACCCGGCTCGTGATCGCGCGCTCGCGCGCCTTACGCAACACGGCGGAGAAGCTCGCGACCTCGGCGCGGCTGCGCACGGCGTCGCTGCTCCGGCCGACGACGGGCACGGTGAGGCCGACGACCAGCATGAGGATCAGCAGCGTCACGATCAGCTCGAGGAGGGTGAAACCCGCCTCGGATCGTGCGCGCGCGAGTGGCGCGCTTACTGCTGGGCCGCCTTTCGCGATTTCAGGGACTGCCACGACGTGACGTCGGCGTTTTCTCCGTCGCCGCCGGGCGCTTTGTCCGCTCCCTCGGACCACAGGTCGTAATCATCGTGTTGGCCGGGGCAGCAGACGTACTTGTACGGCGCGTCCCAGGGATCGGACGGCACCTCCCGCTTCTTCAAATAAGGTCCGTTCCAGTTCGGGACGTTCGGGTTGGCCACGAGGGCCGCCAGGCCCTGGGCCGATGTCGGGTAGCCGCCGACGTCGAGCCGGTAGGCATCGAGCGCGGTTCCGAACAGCTCGATCTGCGCTTTGGCCGCGGCCTGCTTGGACGTGCCGACGTGGCCGAAGAGGCGCGGACCGACGAGGCCGACGAGAAGGCCGAGCACGATGATGACGACGAGCAGCTCGATCAGCGTGAAGCCGCGCTCGTTTCGGAGAAGGCCCCGCCTCACAGCGCCACCTCGTTGATCGAAAAGATGGCCATCAGCATTGCGACGACTATGAATGCCACGAGTACCCCCATCAGGACGATGATCGTCGGCTCGAGCAGGCCCAGCGTGCGCTTCATCTCGATGCGCACGTCGGTCTCGAACGTATCGGCGACTTTGAGCAGCATTTCCTCCATGCGTCCGGTTTCTTCACCCACGCGCACCATGTGGACGGCGAGCGAGGGAAACATGCTCTGGTCCTGCATCCCCGCGGCGATGGTGCCGCCGCGCTTGACGCCGTCGGACAGCCGCGACACCGCGGCCCCGACCGCCTGGTTGGACATCATGTCGCCGACGACGGCGAGGGCGCCCAGCACCGGCACGCCGGAGCGTAGCATCGTGCCGAGCGTGCGCGCGAAGCGCGCCGTTTCGACGTGCAGGGCGATGCCGCCGAAAATCGGAGCGCTCAGGATGGCGCGGTCCCAAGACATCCGCCCCTCGGGCGTGCCCGTCCACATGCGCCAGACGAGGATGGCGGCGAGCACGACGACCATACCGACCCACCAGTACTGCTGCAGTGTCGCACTCACCGTCAGAAGAATCTGCGTGGGCAACGGAATGGCCTGGTTGAGGTCGCGGAAGATCGTCGCGAAGCGCGGAATGACGAAGGTCATAAGGAACACCACGGCGCTGGCACCGACGAGGGTGATGACGGCCGGGTAAATGAGCGCCGAGACCACCGCCTCGTTGAAGGCGGCCCGGGCTTCGAGGAACTCGGCCAGCCGCCGCAGCGCCACCTCGAGCACGCCGCCTTTCTCACCCGCGCGCACCATGTTGATGTACAGCCGCGAGAACGGCCTGGGGTGATGCTTCGCCAGCGCCTCGCTGAAGGACGCGCCGCCGCGCACGCTGCGCAGCAGGTCGCTGACGATCGCCTTCACGCGGGCATTGGATGCCAATTCTTCGAGGATCGTGAGCGCCCGGTCCAGCGGCAGCCCCGCCTCGAACAGCGTGGCCAGTTGCTGGGTCAGCGACAGCAGCTCACGCTGGCCGACGCGCGACGGCAGCCGCAGCGAGAAGACGCCGGCGCGCTCCTCGTGGGCCGTGACTTTGATCGGGTAGTAGGCGTCCTTCTGCAGGCGCTCGACGACGGCCCGCGCATCGGGCGCGTCCATCACTCCGTCGATTGTCTGACCGCGCCGGTCGGCGGCCTTGTAGACGAAAACCGGCATCGCCTCAGGCGTCTTCCTGCGTGACGCGCAACACTTCCTCGACGGTCGTCAGCCCCTCGCACGCTCGGCGCCAGCCATCGAAGCGCAGCGTGATCATACCGGCGCCCACCGCGTGTTGCCGGATGTCGCGAGACGACGCGCGCCGCAGCATGAGACTGCGCGCGTCCTCGGTGATCGGGAAGAGCTCGTAGATTCCCATCCGGCCTCGATAGCCCGTGCCCCGGCAGTCCTCGCAGCCTTTGCCGCGATAGAGCTGTGTCCCCACCGGCGCCGACACGCCGAGCGCGTCGAGATCGGCCTGGCTCGGTGTGTCGAGGACGCGGCACGCCATGCAGATGCGGCGCACGAGCCGCTGCGCCAGCACCGCCTCGAGCACCGAGGCGACGAGGTAGGGCTCAACGCCCATGTCTTGAAGCCGCGTGATGGCCGCCGGCGCGTCGTTGGTGTGAAGCGTGGAGAAGACGAGGTGGCCGGTGAGCGAGGCCTGGATGGCGATCTCCGCCGTCTCGAGGTCGCGGATCTCGCCGACGAGGATCACGTCAGGATCCTGACGCACGATGTGACGCAGCCCGGTCGCAAAGGTGAGCCCGATCTTCGGCTTCACCGCGATCTGGTTCACGCCCTTGAGCTGATACTCGACGGGATCCTCGACCGTAATGATCTTGCGATCCGGTGAGTTGATCTTGTCGAGCGCGCCGTAGAGCGTGGTCGTCTTGCCCGAGCCGGTCGGCCCCGTCACGAGGATGATTCCGTGGGGACGCTTGATGAGCGAGTCGAAGTGCTTGAGCGTGTCGGCCGGGAAGCCGAGCCTGTCGAGCGGCAGGAACACGCTCGAGCGCTGCAGCAACCGCATGACGATGGATTCACCGTGCACCGTCGGAATCGTCGACACGCGGATGTCGACGCGCGCCCCATGGAGGTTGACGCGGATGCGTCCGTCTTGCGGCAGCCGGCGCTCGGCGATGTTCATCTCGGCCATGATCTTGATGCGCGAGGTGACCGCAGCCTGCAGTCGTCGCGGCGGCGCCTCCTGGTCGTACAGAATGCCGTCGATGCGGTAGCGGATCCGCAGCGTGTCCTCGAACGGCTCGATGTGGATGT
>DAIRVP010000019.1:0-47314 GCA_036802765.1 Candidatus Rokuibacteriota bacterium | reverse complement strand
TCGATCCAGGTGCTGCAGAAGGTGAAGGAGTTCGGCGTGAAGTCGCCGATCCAGGGCGTCGGCGCGTGGCTAGTGACGCCGGAATACGTCAAAGCGCTGGGCAAGGAGATGCTCGACAGCATCCAGACGGTCGTGGCGACGCATCCGATGAAGGGCCAGGAAGAATTCGTCAAGAAGTTCACACAGCGCACCGGCGAGCCGTTCATGACGCAGGATCCGCTGTGCACGTACGGCCACGTGTGGCTCATCAAAGAAGCGATCGAGCAGGCGAAGTCGACCGATCCCAAGGCGATTCGCGACGCGCTCGCAAAAATCGACCTGAGCTCGGGGCCGGCGGCGACCTCCTTCTATCCCAATCGCATCAAGTTCGACGAGCGCGGCCGCCGCATCGGTGCGACGCCGCTGATCGTGCAGTGGCAGGGCGGTGAGCCGTTCACCGTCGTGCCGACCGCGGTGGCCACGCGGCCCGTCGCGTGGCACAAGTAGCCGAGCTCCTTCAGTACGTCGCCACCGGACTGCTCGTCGGAGGCGTCTATGCGCTGATGAGCATCGGGCTCGCCCTGATCTTCGGCGTGATGCGCGTGGTGAACTTCGCGCAGGGCGATTTCATGATGCTCGGCATGTACCTGACGTACTTCTACGCGCTCTCGGGCATCGATCCGCTGCTGGGCGCCGTGCTGACGATTCCCCCCTTCTTCCTGCTCGGCTGGGTTGTGCATCGCGGGCTCCTGGCGCGCGTGACGGGCGGTGGTGATCCGCAGCGGCAGATGGACGCGCAGCTGATCCTCACGCTCGGGCTGTCGCTGGTGATCACGAACGCGGCCACGATGATCCTCACGCCGACGCCGCGCGGGATTCGCACCGCCTACGCGACGCAGGCGTTCGCAGCGGGGCCGATCTTGCTGAATCAGGCGCGCTCGTACGCCTTCGTGATGGCGCTGATTCTCGCGGCCGCCGTCTACGTCTTTCTGACCCGCACGGACGCCGGCCGGGCGCTGCGCGCGGCCGCCGACGATCCGGAGGCCGCCAGCTATCAAGGCATCGACGTGCGCGCGATGCACGGCCTGGCATTCGGTACCGGCATCGCGCTCGTGGCGGCGGCCGGCGGTCTGCTGGCGACCTACTACCCGATCGAGCCGAGCGTGGCCGGCAATTTCATCGTGCTGATGTTCGTGGCGGTCGTGCTCGGCGGCCTCGGCAGCATCCCCGGTGCGTTCGTCGGCGGGCTCGTGATCGGTCTCGTGCAGTCGCTCACGCTGCTGGTGTTGCCGTTCCAGCTACAGAACACCGGCGTCTTCATCGTGTTCCTGCTCGTCCTCTACCTGCGGCCCCAGGGCCTGTTCGGCCGCCGCGCCCGCGCGGTCTGATGACGCCGCGCGCGCGCGGCTGGCTGGCGATAGCGGCGATCGTCGTCGCCGGCCTCGTGCTCTCGTTCGTCGTTCAGGAGCGCTATCACCACCGGGTGTTGACGCTGGTCTTCCTGTGGGCGGCGATGGGCCTCGCGTGGAACATCATCAGCGGCTACGCGGGACAGATTTCGTTCGGCCACCAGGTCTTCTTCGGAATCGGGGCGTACGTGACGGTGCTGCTGGTCGTGAAGACCGGCCTCACGCCCTGGATCGGCATGGCCGTCGCCGTCGGCGTCGCGATCCTCGCGGCCGTGCTGATCGGCCTGCCGACCTTTCGTCTCGCCGGCATCTATTTCGGACTGGCCACGCTCGCCTACCCGCTGATTTTCCGGATCGTGATGGACTGGCTCGGCTATCAAGAAGTCGCCATCCCGATGAAGCGCGACCATCCGGGCTGGTTCATGCAGTTCACAGAGCCGCGGTCGTTCGACCTGCTCGCGCTCGGCGTGCTCGCGGCGACGCTGGTGCTGTCGCGCGTGATCGAGACATCGCGCCTGGGCTATCGGCTGCGCGCGGTGAAAGAAAACGAACAGGCGGCGGAAGCCATGGGTGTCGATGCCTTCCGCGCCAAGATGACCGCATACGTGCTCAGCGCGGCGCCCGCAGCCGTCGTCGGCGCCGTCTACATCCACGCGATTCTGTTCATCGTCACGCCGGAGGCCGTGTTCGGACTGCTCGTGATTTCGCAGACGCTCGTCGTCTCGCTCGTAGGCGGCATCGGCACGCTGTGGGGACCGCTGATCGGCGCGGCGGTGATGGTGCCCGTGAGCGAAGTGTTGGACACGACGGTCGGCGACCGCCTGCCCGGGATTCAGGGCGTCGTGTATGGCGCCGCGCTGATGCTGATCATGCTGTACGCGCCCGAAGGGCTGTTCTGGCGGATCCAGCAGACGATCCGCTCGCGCGCCGGCCGCCGCGCCGCGGCCGTACGGCCCGCAATCACGGCTCCCGCCGACGAGCTCATGGCGAGCGCGCCCGCCGGCAACGTGTTGCTCGAAGTTCGCGACGTGTCGAAGGCGTTCATCGGACTGCAGGCGCTGTCCGAGGTCAGCTTCGACGTGCACGAGCGCGAGATCCTGGGTGTGATCGGCCCGAACGGTGCCGGCAAGACCACGCTGTTCAACGTGCTGAACGGTTTTCTCGTCCCCGAGCGCGGCGCCGTTCGATTTTGCGGCGAAACGGTGACGGGGCTTCGGCCGAACGTGCTCTGCCAGCGCGGTCTCGGGCGCACGTTCCAGGTTCCCCGCACGTTTCCGCGTCTCACGGTGCTCGAGAACGTGATGGTCGGCGCTCTGGTGCGCGCCGGCTTAGCGGACGCGCGCGGCGTCGCGCGCGACGCGCTGACTCGAGTCGGCATGCTCGATCGCGCCGACGGGCTGCCCGGCGGACTCACCACGCTGGAGCTGCGCCTCATGGAGCTGGCGCGCTGCCTGGCGACGTCCCCGAAGCTCGTGCTGCTCGACGAGCCGCTGGCGGGGCTGTCGACCGACGGTGTCGACGTGATGATCGCGATGATCCGCCGCGTGCGGGCCGGCGGCATCACCGTCGTGATCATCGAGCACACGATGCAGGCGCTGCTCCGGCTCGCCGACCGGCTGGTCGTGCTGGATCAGGGCCGGCGACTGGCCGAGGGCGCGCCGAACGACGTGACACGCAATCCCGCCGTAATCGAAGCCTATCTCGGCAAACGCTGGCTCGCGCGCGCCGGAGCGCCGACGTGCTGACCCTCACCGGGCTCGGCGTGACGTACGACGGGCTGCGTGCGCTCAGCGACGTGTCGCTGGACGTCGGCGCCGGCGAGTTCGTCACGCTGGTCGGGCCCAACGGCGCCGGCAAGACGACGCTGCTCAAAGCCATCTCGGGCAGCGTTCCCTCGGCAGAGGGGCGTGTCGTCTACAAAGGCCGCGACGTCGGCCGGCTGCGGCCGAACGAGCGCGCGGCGCTCGGCATCGCGCACGTGCCCGAAGGCCGTCGCGTCTTCCCCACGCTGAGCGTGCGCGAGAATCTCGAGCTGGGCTCGTACCGGCGCGACGCGCGCGCGCGCCGGGCCGAGGGACTGCAGACGGTGCTCGAGCTGTTTCCAATCTTGAAAGCGCGCGCGAGCCAGCTGGCCGGCTCGCTGTCCGGCGGCGAGCAACAGATGCTGGCGCTCGGGCGCGGCCTCATGGCCCAGCCCGATCTGCTTCTGCTCGATGAGCCGTCGCAAGGACTCGGCCCACGCATCGTCGAGCAAATCTTCGAGACGATCGACCGCATCCGGCGCGAGCGTCGTCTGACGATTTTGCTCGTCGAGCAGCGGGTGGTCGAAGCTCTCGAGCTGTGTGATCGCGGCTACGTGCTGGAGACCGGTCGCGTGGTGCTCGCGGGCGGGCGCGACGCGCTGCTGGCCGACGCGCGCGTGCAGCGCGCCTATCTCGGCGGCTGAGGAGTGGGGCGCAACGTCTGGGCGCTCACGCTGACGGTCTTCGTCGCCTTCGTCGGGTTTCAGTTCTTCTCGCCGTTCCTGCCGATGTACGTACACGAGCTCGGCGTGACCGATCCGCGCAGCGTCGCGCTCTGGTCCGGCGTGCTCGCCGCGGTGACGCCGGCGGTGTCGGGACTGATGGGCCCGCTCGTCGGCCGGCTGGCCGATCGCTTCGGCCGCAAATTGATGCTGATCCGCTCGCTCGGCGGCTTCGTCGTGATCATCACGGCCATGGGGCTCGTCACGTCGGTCGAGCAGTTTCTCGCCGCGCGCATCATCCAGGGCTTCTTCGCCGGCTTCACGCCGATGGCGATGGCGCTGGCCAGCGTCTCCGCTCCCGCCAACCGCGTGCCCGCGGTGATCGCGATGCTGCAGTCGGCGCAGCTGATGAGCAACGCCATCGGCCCCGCCGCGGGCGGCTACGTCGCCTCGCACTTCGGCATTCGCTACGCATTTTTCGTGACCGCCGGCATGTGCGCGCTCGCCCTGATCGCGCTCATCGTGCTCTTTCGCGAGGTCGCGCCCGCCCGCACGCCGGGCGAGACGCCGCGGCTGCGCATGCGCGACGTCGTGCGGGCGCCGAACTTTCCCGTCGTCATCGTGCTGCTGCTCGTCGCCCAGTTCCTCGACCGCGGCCTGGCGCTGCTGATCCCGCTGCACGTCCATCGGTTGCCCGGCGTGGTCGCGATCGCGGCCGTCTCGGGTGCGATCATCTCGGTGGCCGCCGTCACGGCGACGATCTCGTCCAATGCGGCGGCGCGTCTCACCCGCGGCATTCCCGCCGCGCAGCTCTTGATGCTGGCGCTCCTGATCGGCGGTCCACTCTGCGCGGCCATGGCGCTCGCGGACAGCTGGCCCGTGCTGCTCGTGCTCCGCGGACTGGTCGGTCTGTGCCTGGGGTGCGCGATCACGCTCGCGTACACGCTGGGCGCCGAGCTCGTACCCAGCGAGCATCGCGCCGCTGCGTTCGGATGGCTCGCGTTCGGGCTTCAGTTTGGCACGGCGGCGAGCCCGCTGGTCACAGGCGCGCTCGCCGCGGTGAGTCTTACCGGCGCGTACGTCTTCGATGGTGCGCTGGCGTGGCTCGCGGCGGCGTTGCTCGCGTTCGGCGCGCGCGGGCTGCGCAGGCCGAACGCGAGCGGGCTGGTCCCGACTAGGCGCCGCTGGCCTTCAGTGCGGCCAGCACTTCGGAAGGCTCGAGCAGCATGGTGGGGTTCTCGAGCACCTTGACGTACTTGATGGTGCCGTCACGTCCGATGATGAAGTACGCGCGCTTGGGATAGCGATAGATCGGGCTCTTCTCGTCGGTCACGAGGGCGCCGTACGCCGGCAGCATCTGGCGCCGAAAGTCGGACAGCTGCAGGTGCTTGATGTTGTTTTCCTTCTTCCACGCCGCGAGGGCCTGGTACGCATCACCGCTCACGCCCACGACCTGGGCGCCGGCGGCCTCGAACTGCGGCAGGGCCGCGTCGAAGCCCGCCACTTCCTTCGTTCAGGTATTGGTGAACGCCGCAACGAACGTATAGAGGACGACCGGCCCCTTCGCCGTCAGGTCGGCGAGCTTGACGGGCTGACCGTCGGGGCCATTGAGCGTGAAGTCGGGCGCCTTGTCCCCGACGTTCAGCGCGTGCACCGGCGCGACCAGGCCCAGGCCGAGCACGGCTGCAACCACCACTGCCATCACGGTTCGCATGGGTCCCTCCTCAGCTTCGGGAATATAACGTCTCTGAACGCGGCAAGTTCCGGCTCCGGCAGTCCAAAGGTGAGCAGCGGCATCACATAGAGGTTCTGCACGCCGAGCTTGGTCATCTCGACGATGCGTGCGGCGCAGTCGGCGGGCGTGCCGACGAGCCCCATCGCGTCGCAAAGCTGCGCGACGACGTCGTCGGGAACGAACGCGGTCGCCTTGATCGCCGCCTCCCAGTCGTGCGCGTGCGACAGATCGGGATAGATCTTCCAGACCGCGTCCGGGATCTCGAGCTTCGGCAGCCGCAGCCCAGCCGGCTCGACCCAGTGGCCGCCCCAGCGCAGCACGCCCCAGTGCACCGCGGTCGGCCGTGCGAGACGCCGCGCCTCGGCCGTCGTCGTAGCCGTGCCCATGCGAACGGCCCACACGATTTCGAGATCAGACAAGCGGCGACCCGAGCGTTTCGCGCCGCGCTCGAGGTATTCGAGCGCGCGCTCGATGATTCCGCGGTTGAACCCGACGAGCAGCAGCGCGCCGTCGCCGATCTCGCCCGCGAGCTCGATCGCCTTCGGTCCCGATGCGGCCATGAGAATCGGAATCCTGCGCCGCGACGCATAGCCGAGACGGCCAGGCGTGCCGGCGAAGTCGACCGGCTCACCCGCGAGCAGCGCGCGCACCGTCCCGATGCACGCCCGCATCTCGGCCAGAGTCGCCGGCTTGCGTCCGATCGTGCTGGCCGACGTGTAGCCGGTGCCGATCACCAGCTTCACGCGGCCCGGCGCCATCTCCTCCACGGTCTGGATCGCGCCGGCCAGCACCGAGGCGTGGCGCGTAAAGGGATTCGTCACGGCCGGAAACAACGTCATGCGAGACGTGTTCGCGGCCGCCTGGCCGAGCACGACGAACGTATCGCGCGACAGCATCTGGCTGTCGAGGATCCCGGCGCCGTCGAAGCCCGCCGCCTCGATGGATTTCAGCAGTCGCATGAGATCGGGCATCGGAGCGGTACCGGGAACGCGCAGGGAGACCCGGACAGGGTCGGTCATCGCGCGCCATGGTATACCTGACGTCCATGCGCTTCGGGACCTTTTACTTCTTCCAGGCCGTGCCGTGGCTGAGCCACGACGAGGTTGTGCATCGCGAGCTCGAGCAGATGGAGTGGACGGAAGAGCTGGGTTTCGATCAGATCTGGCTGACCGAGCACCACTTCATCGATTACGGACTGGCCGTCGATCCCGGCACGCTCGCCGCCGTCGCGGCGTCGCGCACACGGCGCGTCCGCATCGGGCTGGCGGCGGCCATCTTGCCGTTTCATCACCCGCTGCGGCTGGCTGAGCAGACGGCGCTGGTCGACATTGTGTCACGCGGGCGGCTCGAGGTCGGCTTCGGACGCGGCAATCGCCCGGCGGAGTTTCGCGGCTACAACGTGCCGCAGCAGGAGAACCGCGACCGCTTCGAGGAGGCGGTCGAGATCATCACTCAGGCGTGGACGCAGACCGAGCCCTTCTCCTACGAGGGCCGCTTCTTCACCGTGCGCGACACGCGCGTGATTCCCAAACCGGTGCAGAAGCCGCACCCGCCCGTCTACCAGGTCTGCGGCAGCAAGGACAGCATCGAGGGCACCGCCGCGCGTGGCTGGCCGATGCTGAACTCTGTGCTGCGCGGCAACGCCGAGCAACAGCTCGTCACCAACCGTGAGGCCTACGTCAATGCCGCGCGGAAGGCGGGGCGCTCCGAGCCGGAGATTGCAGGACTGCTCAAGCGCTGGGGCGTGTCGCGTCAGATCTACGTGGCGCCGACGGACGCGCAGGCGGTCGCGGACTCCAAGGACGCAGAGATGTGGTACCAGGAGTCGTTCCGGCGCTTCGTCATTCCCGACCGCATCGAAGAAGCGCATCCCAGCCTGCAGCCGCACTTCCGCCAGCTCGCGGAGCGCCTGGCCAAGATCAACTGGGATGATCTCGTGCGCGAGACCGTCGCGTTCGGCTCACCCGACACCGTCGCGCGAAAGATCGAGGCGATGCAGGCGCTCGGCGTTGGGCACGTGCTCTGCTGGATGAACTTCGGCGGACTGCCGCAAGACAAGATCCGCCGCTCGATGGAGTTGTTCGCGCGCGAGGTGATGCCGAGCTTTCGCGATTGAAAGACCTACACGATTTCTTGAACAACTTACACTGATCTCGCTTCGACCGAAGCTTTAGCCCTTCATCAACACCCCTCGCCGAAGTCGCTGATTTACCAAGCATTCGCTCGTGCTCCTTGCCGTCCGGCACGTGGTCTGCTGCTACGCATCCGGCCGCACAAGAGGAGGAGCCATGAGACATAGGATTGCGATCGCACTCGCCGTCGCGCTGCTGGGCTTACCAGCAGCAGCCCGGGCGGATGACGCGGGCAAGAGCGTTGCGTACGGCGCCGGCAGTGCCTTCGGCACGCTCGTGTACATGCCGGTGAAGGCGAGCGCCTGCATCCTCGGCGCGATCGGAAGCGGATTCACCTACATGGTGGACTCGCAGACCGCCGGCAAGGTCGCGCGCACCTCTTGCGGCGGGACATGGGTGATCACGCCGAATGCCGTTGCCGGCAAGGAGTCCGTCCACTTCCTCGGCAATACGGCGCCCGATGATGGCCGTCACGCGGCCGCCGCACCGACTCGGAATAGATGATGTAGCTGGCAGCGGGCCGCTGGCCGTGAGGGCCAGCGGCCCCGCGGCCTTTCGCGACTAGGCTTCGTTCCGCCGCCGCAGCACGAGCAAACCCGTGATCCCGGACAGAAGCAGCAGCGCAGTGGATGGTTCAGGCACCTGGAGCACACCGAACAGACCGTGCGTCTCGCCGTCTGGCCCGGCGGAAAAGTAAATCGACTGCGAATTGCCACCATTGCCGTCGTTGCCGGGAATGAGAGCCCACAGGCCGTCGATGAAGAGAGGACTGCCGTTCGCTCCCGACAGTTGGCCAAGGAATCCCGGTGCTGCCGGATCCGGAGAAAACACGTTGATAAACCCGTCGCCGAAGTTGCCGACCAGCAGGTCGCCAGCGAACTGCCCGAACGAGCCCGGCGCAATGGCCAGTCCCCAGGGCGAGTTCAGCGTGCCTGTGGTTCCGATCCGACCCAGGAAGGTCCCATCCGTCCTGAAAGCGCTCACGAAACCGTTGCCCTGGCCCGGGTCGTCATCGTGCCCGGTCGCGTCCTGCTTTGCATACGCGACGTAGACGATCCCGCCCAGCACCTGAATGTTGAACGGAGCAAAACCCGACGGAAGGTTCGGGTCCGTGAACTTTCCAGCTAAATCGGGCGCCCCTGCGTTTCCCTTCAGCACGTCGATGGTGCCGGCGCGGAAGTTTGCTGAGAGAAGATAGCTGTTAGCGCCGTTCGTCACCAGGGTCGTCCCCTTGTACACGTTGGCCGAGGAGCCAGTCTGGAGGACCTCGGCGGTGGTCCCGAGCGCTCCGCGCCAGCCCGAGATCGTCCCGTCCTCGCTGACGAAGAGGAAAGCGTTCCCGTTGAACGTGCCGGCCCCGGCGGAGTTGAACGCCTGACCAGTCACAGTCCCGTCGCCGGGAATCTTCACATCCATCGGAGGCATCCCCAACTGCACCTTCGTCGTGAAGTTCGTGTTCGGGTTCACGCTGTAGAGAATCGCCACTCCCATCCCGTTGGACGAGACCCAGAAGGGACTACCAGAGGAATGAGACACCCCCCATGCGTTCTGCAGTGCCGGGTCCGTGAGTTGCGCGGGGTGGCCCATCGGGTCGTCCGTGACCAGATTGATCGCGCTGAAGGATTCGGCGCCTGCCGGAGAGCCGGGACCGAGCAGGAACGTAAAGAGCAACGCGATCAACACGATTCGGAAGAGCTCAGCCAAAAGCCCCATCGCTGAACCTCCTGTCGTCGTCCGCGGGAGACCGCCTCGATGGTCACCCGCGAGCCTACTCCGCGAGTCAACCGGCGTCGAGTTGGCTGCTAGACTCACGGCGATGAAGCGGCGCAGACGATCGGCGACACCCCAACGCGCGAGGACACCACGCCCGGCGGCCGTCGACAAGCTGCGCGCGATCTGTCTGGCCCTTCCCGACACCACCGAGAAGCTCGCGTGGAGCGAGCCCACCTGGCGCGTGCGCGGGAAGCTCTTCGCGCAGCTCGACAACCATCATCACGGCGCCGACCATCTCGCGGTGTGGCTCCCGGCACCGCTCGGCGAGCAGGAAGCCATGATCTTTACCGATCCCGCGCGGTTCTTTCGGCCTCCGTACGTCGGACACCGCGGCTGGGTCGGCGTGCGCATCGACCGGCGGCCGAACTGGACCGTGGTCGCGCGGCTCGTGAAACAGGCGTACGGGCTCGTCGCTATTCGGCGAGCCAGACCGTATCGAGCTGCTGATTCAAGAAGTGGCTCGGCGTGATCGTCCAGCCACGAACCTTCGCGCTGTGCGGAACGATGCGGTGGTTCTGCAGCGTCCAGAAGTAGTGCGCTTCCTCGTCGAGCAGGCGCTTCTCGAACGCGCGTAACCAGCGCTTGCGCTCTTCGGGGTCGAGCGCCCGGGCCTGCTTGACGAAGAGGTCGTCGAGCACGGGATCCTTGTAGCGGCCGAAGTTACGATCGGAGATGCCGACGGATTGGAACTTGTCGATGTCCATGTCGGGCTCGACGACGAAGCTGCACTGAAAGTCCATAGCCACGTCGAAGTCACCACGCTGCAGCATCGGGTGATAGGCCGAGGCCTCGATCGTCTCCTGACGGACGTTCAAGCCGATCTGCCGCCACTGATCGATGAGCCAGATGCCGAGCGGCTCGTACGGCTGCGGGATGCCACGATTCCGGAACGTGAACGAAAAGCCGTCGGACACGCCCGCCTCGCGTAGCAGCCGGCGCGCCTCGGCGCGGCTCGCCTTGATGTCACGCCAGTAGCCGGCGAGCTTTTCGAGCTCCGCCGGCGGCGTCGCCCACGGCGTCCCGGGCACCTGGATGCCGGCGACGTCCTTCACCACCGCGATGCGCGACAGATTCTTGGCGCCCTCGTAGCGATCGAGCGCCAGCGTGAGCGCGCGACGCACGCGCTTGTCGTTCCATGGCTTGTGCTCGTGATTCATCGCGACGAGCATCGAGCAGTCCCACGGGCTCTCCTGCACGGTGATCTTTGGTCCGAGCGACGAGACCAGCGTGTCCCGCTCCGAGGGGCTGAAGCTGCGAAACTGAATGTGCGCGCGCTCGCCACGGATCGCGGCCACCTGCGCCGCCGAGGAGCTCACGAACAGCGCGCGAAAGCCGTCGAGGTACGGCTTGCCGCGATCCCAGTAGTTCGGGTTCTTCTTGCCGATCCAGTGCGAACCCTTGACGTGCTCGACGAACACGAATGGGCCGGTGCCCATGACGTTCTTCTCGTACCAGCGGATGTCCTTGGCCAGGATGTCGGCCTTGTAGATCCAGCTATACGGTGAGGCCAGCGTCGTGAGAAACGACGCCTCGGGCCACTTGAGCCGGAAACGGATCGTGGACGGATCCGGCGCCTCCACGACCTCGACCGCCCGGTACTGACCCTTGCGATATGACGACGTCGCGGGCGGCGGAGCCACGATCTTGTCGTAGCTCGCCTTCACGTCGCGCGAGGTCATCACGCTGCCGTCGTGAAACCGCACGCCCTGCCGCAGTCGCAGTGTGTAGACGAGACCGTCCGGCGAGATCGTCCACGACTCCGCGAGATCGGGCGCCACCTTGGTGCCGGTTCGATCCATCGGATCGAACCGCAGCAGCGTGTTGTAGTGCGGGGCCAGCGGATGGACGACGCCGAAGGTGCCTTCCTTGTGACCGTCGTAGGAGGGCGGCTCGGACGGAACCAGGAAGATCAGCTCGCCGCCATACCGCGGCTTGTCCTGGGCGAGCGCGGATGACATCGACACCAGACCGACGAGCAATGCGGCCATCATGGCCGCGAGGACTCTTGTTTTCATGGCTCCAACCATACCGTGTCGAGCTGCTGATTCAGGTAGTGCGACGGCGTGATCGTCCAGCCCCGCACCTTCGCGCTGTGCGGCACGATCCGGTGCCACTGCAGCGTGTAGAAGTAGTGCACCTCTTCGTCGAGCAGACGCTTTTCGAACGCGCGCAGGTGCCGCTTGCGCTCCTCGGGATCCATGGCGCGCGCCTGCTTGAGGTAAAGGTCATCGAGGACTTCGTCCTTGTAGCGGCTGTAATTGTTGTCCGAGATCCCGACCGACTGGAACTTCTGGATATCGGTATCGGGCTCGACGATGAAACCGCACTGCGCGTCGCTGGCCACGTCGAAGTCGCCGCGCCGAAGCACCGAGACATGCGCTGAGGCCTCGATGGTCTCCATCCGCACGTTCAGCCCGATCTGCCGCCACTGGTCGATGAGCCAGATGGCGATCGGTTCGTAGGGCTGAGGAACGCCGCGATTCTTGAAGGTGAACGCGAAGCCGTCGGGGACACCCGCCTCACGCAGCAGCCGCCGAGCCTCCGCGCGGTTGGCCTTGATATCGCGTCCATAGCCCGCGAGCTTTTCCAGCTCCTGCGCCGGCGTGGCCCATGGCGTGCCCGGGACCTGGATCCCGCCGATTTCCTTCACCACGGTGATACGCGAGAGGCTTCTGGACGCCTCATAGCGGTCCAGCGCGAGCGTCAGGGCGCGCCGCACGCGCTTGTCGTCGAAGGGCTTGTGCTCGTGATTCATCGTCACGAGCTGCACACAATCCCACGGACTTTCCTGCACGGTGATCTTCGCGCCGAGCGCCTGAACGAGCGTGTCGCGCTCTGCCGGGCCGAAGCCGCGGAACTGGATGTGCGCGCGCTCGCCGCGAATGGCCGCCACCTGTGCTGAGGAGGACGTGATGAACACCGCGCGATAGCCGTCCAGATAGGGCTTGCCGCGATCCCAGTAGTCCGGATTGCGCTTGCCCACCCAGTGCGAGCCTTTGACGTGCTCGACGAACTTGAACGGGCCGGTGCCCATCACGTTGGTCTCGTACCAGCGGATGTCCCTGGCGAGGATGTCGGCCTTGTAGATCCAGTTGTAGGGCGACGCCAGGGTGACCAGGAATGACGCCTGCGGCCACTTGAGCTGGAAGCGCACGGTGAGCGGATCCGGCGCCTCGATGGCTTCGATGGCGTGATAGGCGCCTTTGCGCATCGAGATCACGCCGGAAGGCGGGAACACGATCTTCTCCCAGCTGGCCTTCACGTCGCGCGAGGTCATCACGCTGCCATCGTGGAAACGGACGCCCTGGCGCAGACGCAGCGTGTACGTCAGCCCGTCGGGTGCGATCGTCCATGACTCCGCGAGATCGCCGATCGGCTTCGTGCCCGTCCGGTCAGTGGGATCGATCCGCAGCAGCGTGTTGTAGTGCGGCGCCATCGGATGGATGACGCCGAACGTCCCCTCGCGGTGGCCGTCGTACGATGGCGGCTCGGACGGCACGAGGAAGATCAGCTCGCCGCCGGAGCGCGGCTTGTCCTGGGCCCACGCAACCGACAGCAGCATGAGAACGAACGCTCCCGTCGCCGCCAGCCGGGCACGCATGCGCTTATTCCGCCAACCAGATCGTATCGAGTTGGGCGTTCAGGAAATGGCTCGGTGTGATGGTGAAGCCGCGCACGCGGGCATGGTACGGCACGATCCGGTTCCACCAGAGCGTCGGGATGACGTGCGCCTGCTCGTCGAGCAGGCGCTTCTCGAAGTCCCGCACCAGCCGACGCCGGTCGTCGACGTCACGCGCGCGAGCCTGACGATCGTAGAGGCTGTCGAGGACTCGGTCCGTGTAGCGTCCGTAGCTGGCGTCGGTACGGTCGGCGGAGAGAAACTTGTACAGATCGAGGTCGGGCTCGACGATGTAGCCACACTGCCCGTCCATGCTGACCTCGAAGTCGCCGACTCGCAGCGCGTTGAACCAGGCGGCGGTCTCCAGTACGCGCACGGTGGCGTTGAGGCCGACCTTCTTCCACTGGTCCACGAGCCAGATGGCAAGCGGCTCGAACGGCTCGGGCAAATTACGGTTGTTGAACACGAACGAGAAACCGTCGGGCACGTTGGCCTCGCGCAGCAACCGTCGCGCCTCGGCGCGAGCGGCGTCGACGTCGCGGCCATAACCGGCGAGGCGGCTCAGCTCGGTTTCGGTGGCGGCGTACGTCGTACCCGGCACCTGCACACCGCCGACCTCCTTCACGATCGTGATCTTCGACAGCGCTTTGCTGCCATTCCAGCGGTCCACGGCAAGCGTGAGCGCGCGGCGTACGCGCGCGTCGTCCCACGGCTTCTTCTCGTGGTGCGGCACGACCCACAGCGCGCAGTCCCACGCACTCTCTTTGACGGTGATCTTCGAGCCGAGCGCGCTCACCAGCACGTCGCGGGCTGCGGGGTTGAACGCGCGGAACTCGATCAATGCCCGCTCGCCGCGCACCGCGGCGATACGCGCGGCGGTGTTGGGGATGAAGATCGCGCGGTAGCCGTCGAGGTACGGCCGGCCGCGGTCCCAGTAGTCGGCGAACTTCTTGCCGACCCAGTGCGAGCCCTTCACGTGCTCGACGAACGTGAAGGGGCCCGTGCCCATGATGTTCTTCTCGTACCAGTGCGGATCCTTCGCCAGGATGTCGGCCTTGTAGATCCAGTTCCATGGCGACGCCAGGCCCGAGAAGAAGCCGGCCGACGGATGCTTGAGCCGAAAGATCACGGTCTCGGCGTCGGGCGCCTCGAGCGCCTCCACCACGGCGTACTGTCCTTTGCGCGGGCTCGTCACTCCGGGCGGCGGCGTGATGATCTTGTCGTAGGACGCCTTCACGTCGCGCGATGTGAGCGCCGAGCCGTCGTGGAACTTCACGCCGCGGCGGATCTTGAACGTGTAGGTCAGGCCGTCCTTCGAGACGGTCCAGCTCTCGGCGAGATCGCCGATGATCTTCGTTCCCGTGGTGTCCGTCGGGTCGACGCGCAGCAGCGTGCTGTAGTGCGGCGCTGCAGGGTGGATGAGGCCGAACGTCTCCTCGCGGTGCGCATCGTACGACGGGCTTTCGGAGGCGACGACGAAGACGAGCTCACCGCCCGCGCGCGGGGCCTGCGCGTACACCGGTGGGCCGAGTGCCAGGATCAGCGCGATCGTCAGGACGAGACGTGGACGCATGAGCGGTCCTCCTCGTCGGACAAGTGGGGCATTATACCGGCATGACGCCGACCATCGTGCAAGGCCCGATTCCGCCGACCGCCGCTAACGCCGCCTGGCCCAACGTGCTGCACACGCGCGTCGCCGACGTGATCGCGTCGATGAAAGCGCCGCCGTGGTCCAAGCGCATCATTGCGGACGAGCGCCAGCTCGTGACGCTGATCGCGAGCCCGCCCGGAGGCGGCAATCGCCCTCACTGGCACAGCGACTTCGACGAGTGGTGGGTGGTGCTCGCCGGCCAGCTCGAGTGGGAGCTGACGGGCGGCACGATCGTGCGCGCCAACAAGGACGACATCGTGTGGGTGCCGCGTGGCACGGTGCACCACATCCGAAACGTCGGCACCGAGCTCTCTCTGCGCCTGGCTGTGGCGATGCCGCCCGCCATGCATTACTTCCATCCGTGCGAGCAGTGCGGGTTCTCGGACGACGGCCCGCGCCAATGGACGGCATGAAGATCGACCTGCCGTACGGCGACGGCATGCTCACGGCCACGCTGCCGATGGGCACTCGACGCGTATCGGTCGAGCCGGCCGGTGCTCTGCCGCCGCTCGACGATCTCGACGGCGCCATGCGGCAGGCGCTGGCGTCGCCGCTCGGCCTGCCGCGCATTCGTGATCTCGTCAAGCCGAGCTCACGCGTCACGATCGCCTTCGACGACCACACCACCGGCTCGTTCGGGCCGATCCGGCCCGTGGCCATTCGCGCGGTGCTCGACGAGTTGAAGAGCGCCGGCGTATCGGCCTCGCGCGTGCGCCTCGTGTGCGCCAACGCGCTGCACCGCATGTGCCGTCCGGCGGAGCTCGAGCGTCTGCTCGATCCGGCGCTGGTCGCGGAGTTCGGCGCTCGTCTGTCGTGCCACGACGCCGAAGACCCCGAGCAGATCGCCGATCTCGGCCAGACAGCCGAGCACGGTTATCCGGTGGAGGTCAGCCGCCGCGTCACCGACGCCGATCTCACCGTGTACGTGAACACGAACTACATCCGCGGCTTCACCGGTGGATGGAAGTCGGTCTGCGTCGGGCTGTCGACGTGGCGGTCGATCCGCGTGACTCACGACCCCGACGGCATGTCGATGTCGCTGCAGCGCAACCGGATGCACGCCGTGCTCGACGAGATGGGCCATCATCTGGAGGCGCGGCTCGGCCGGCGCATCTTCAAGATCGACACACTGCTCGCCGATCCGTTTCGCGCCGCGCGTGTCTTCGCCGGCGGCGTGGACGAGACCCGGCGCGCCGCGCTCGAGGTGCAGAGCCGACGCTTCCCGTCGCGACGGGCGGCAGCGCCCGCGCCCGTCGACATCCTCGTCTACGGCGTGCCGGACTCGAGCCCGTACGCGATCTGGGCCGCGCTGAATCCGATCCTCACGCTCATCTCGATGGGGCTCGGATATCTCGGAGGCATGATTGACGCTGCGGGAAAGCCGGGCTGCACCGTCGTGATGGCGGCCGCCGTGCGCGAAACGTGGGACCGCGTGCACCATCCGTCATATCGAGACGTCTGGGAGCGGGTGCTGCCGCAGACGCGCGATCCGTACGAGATCAACGCGCGCTTCGAGCACGAGTTCGCGCGTCACGAGGCGCACATCGATGCGTACCGTCATCGGTTCGCGTTTCACCCGATCCACGGCATTCTCGCGACGCATCCGCTCAAGCGGCTCTCGCGCGTGGGGCGGGTGATCGTGGCGGCGCCGCGAGATGCCGAGGTGCCACGCCACTTGGGCTGGGACGTCGCGTCGAGCGTCGAGGAAGCCGTCGCGCGGGCGCAGGAGCTTCACGGGCCGGGCGCGACGATCGGCGTCGTGGAGCAGCCCGGGATGCCGAGCGACCCGGACCGAAAAGCGCGACAGGAGGAGCCACGATGCTGAAAGGAAAGACGGCGATCGTGACGGGCGGCGCGCGCGGCATCGGCGCTGGAATCGCGCGAGTGCTCGCGTCGCACGGCGCGCGCGTGGCCGTGCTGGACCTCGACGGCGCCGAGGCGGAGAAGACGGCGGCCGCGCTCGCCTCGCCCGGCATAGCGGTGGCGTGTGACGTGGCCGTCGAGGCCGATACCGCCAAGGCAGTGCGGTCCGTCGTCGACAGCTTCGGCGGGCTCGACATCGTCGTGAACAACGCCGGCGTGGGCCGCGGGCCCAGCGATCCGAACGTTCCGCGCGCCACGCTCGGCAGCCTCGGCAGCGCCGCGCTCTCGGCGGCTCAGTGGGACGAGTATCTCTCGCAGAATCTCAAGACGACGTTCGTCACGACCAGCGCGGCGCTCGCTCATCTGAAAGCGCGCGGCGGCGGTGCGATCGTCAATATCGCCTCGATCGCGGGGCTGGTCGCCTCACCGCGGCTTCCCGCCTACGCGGCGGCCAAGGCCGGCGTGATCTCGCTGACGAAGACGCTCGCGCTCGAATACGCGCCGCAAGACATCCGCGTCAATGCGATCTGTCCTGGGTTTCTGTGGACACGCGCCTGGGAAGGTCTGGCCGGCGCGCTCAGGCTCAGCGTGCCCGAGTACGCGGCGCTCGACGCACGCGGCGTGTTTTTGGAAGTCGTCAAACGCGGCGTGCCGCTCGGCCGCGAGCAGACGCCGGAAGACATCGGTCAGCTGACAGCGTTCCTCGTGAGCGACGCGGCGCGGAACATCACCGGCCAGTGGATCGCCGTGGATGGCGGCATCACGCTGCGGCAGGCGACGGGCTAGACGCCGAGATAGTACTTCTTCACCAGCTCGTTCTCGCGCAGCTCGGCCGTGCTGCGGCCTTCGAACTCGATCTTGCCGTGCACGATGATGTAGCCGCGGTCGGCGATCTTGGTCGCCTGGTTGAAGTTCTGCTCGGCCATGAGCACGGTCAGCTGCCGGCGCTCCTTGAGCTCGCGGATCTTCGCGATCACGCGGGACACGAGGATCGGCGCCAGCCCGACCGACGGCTCGTCGATCAGCAAGATGTGCGGCGACGACATGAGCGCGCGCGCCACCGCGAGCATCTGCTGCTCGCCCCCGCTCATGCTGCCGGCGAGCTGCGCGCGGCGGCCGCGCAGCACCGGAAACGCCTCGTACGCGAACTCCAGGTTGCGATGGATGTCCGCGCGTGCGGCGCGGCGATAGGCGCCGAGCAGAAGGTTCTCCTCCACGCTGAGCTTCGGAAACAGCCGGCGGCCCTCGGGCACGAGCGCGATGCCCAGGCCCACGATCTCCTCCGTGGACCGGCCCGTGAGATCGACGCGCCTGCCATCCGTCTCGAGGATCACTTCGCCGGCTTCCGGCCTGACCATGCCCATGATGCACTTGATCAGCGTGCTCTTGCCGTTGCCGTTCGTACCGAGCAGCGCAACGGTCTCGCCCTCGCGCACCTCGATCGACACGCCGTGGAGCACGCGCACGGCGCCATAGCCGGCGTCGACGTTGCGGACGACGAGCCTACTCGCCAAGGTAGGCCTTCTCGACCGCCGGGTTGCGCACGATCTCGTCCGGCGTGCCCTCCGCGATGCGCTCGCCGGCGTCGAGCACGACGATGCGCTCGGAGAAACGCATCACCGCGCGCATGATGTGCTCGATCATGATGATCGTAATCCCCTGCTCGTTGAGGCGGAACAGAATCGCAAGAATGTCGTCGACCTCCGCGCTCGACAGTCCCGCCATCGCTTCGTCGGAGATCAGAAGCTTGGGCCGCGCCGCCATCGCGCGCGCGAGCTCGAGCTTGCGCATCTCGATCTGCGTGAGGCCGGCCGGTCGGAGATGCGCCTTGTTGGCCAGGCCGATGGTCTCGAGAATCTGCATCGCGTCGGCGCCGTCGGCGCCACGGCCGTGCGCGGCGTTCTCGAGCGGGATGCCGAGGTTGGCGAGCACGGTCATGCTGGTGAACGGCTTGGGAATCTGAAAGCTGCGCACGATGCCCAGCCGCGTGCGCCGGTGCGCCGGCATCGCGGTGATGTCTCGCCCTTCGAACGTGATGCGACCGCCGTCAACCGGCAGCGAGCCCGACACGCAGTTGATGAGCGTCGTCTTGCCCGAGCCGTTGGGGCCGATCAGGCCGAAGCGCTCGCCGGGCTTCACCGCGATGCTGACCTGGTTGAGGGCGAGAAACCCACCGAAGCGCTTGGTCAGGCCGTTGATTTCGAGGAGCGCGCCGGCCATCGTCAGCGTGTCCGCAACCGCCGCACGAGGCCGAGGATGCCCTCGGGCGCCACCACGACGAAGCCGACCAGCACGACGCCGACGAGCAGCAGATTGAGCTCCGAGGAGATGGTCACGATGGCCACCTGCTGCGCTGTCCCCAGCAGCACGGCGCCGATGACCGGCCCGATCCAGCTGGTCGTGCCGCCGATCATCGGCATGGCGAGCGCATTCACCGCGTAGTCGAGGGCGAACGCGGAGTTGGGCTCGATGAAGGTCACGTAATACGGAAACGGCGCGCCCGCCACGCCGAGCAGGAAGCCGCTCACCGTCGTGGCAAACAGCTTGAGCCGGAGCGTCGGCACGCCCATGCACTCGGCCGCCTCTTCGTTGTCGCGCAGCGCGGCCAGGCCGCGACCGATCCACGAGCGCTCGATGAACCGCGCCATCAGCACCGCGACCACAGCGAGGCCCAGCATCACGGTGAAGAGAAACACGCCGTAGTTGCCGAAGGGCGGCCCGCTCGGGCGGAGGATGCTGAGGCCCCGCGAGCCGCCGACGTACTCCCAGTTCATGATGATCGTCTGCAGCACAACGGACAGCGCGAGCGTCGCGATGGAGAAGAAAACTCCGCGCAGACGCAGCGTCAGATAGCCGATACCGAGACCGAGCAGCGCGGCCACGAGCCCACCCGCGACGATCAGCACCGGCAGCGGCGCCTTGAGGGAACGGATGAGGACCACCGCCGTGTACGCGCCGAGCGCGAAGAAGGCCGGCGTGCCGAAATTCACGTAGCCCCCGTATCCGCCCAGGATGTTCCACGCCGTCGCGATGACGACGTACTGCAGAATCACGTACCCGGCGAAATAGAAGTACGGGTTCACGCGCACCAGGACCAGAACCATCCCGGCCGCGACGACGGCAAGCCCGACCAGCAGTGCCGGAACGGTCCGGCCCATCTAACGGCCGAAGAGCCCGGCGGGCCGCACGGCAAGGGCGGCGAGCAGGATCCCAAAGGACACCGCGAGCGACCAGGAGGGGCCGAAGAACGTGGCCATCAGGCTCTCGACCACGCCGAGGATCACGGCCGCGAGCAGGGTGCCGGCGATGCTGCCCATCCCGCCCAGCACGGTGATCGCGAACATCCGGCCGATGTAGTCGCGGTCGGTCGACGGGATCACCGGCGCGATGCTGATCAGCAGCGCGCCGGCCAGGCTGGCAGCGGCGATGCCGATGCCGAAGGCAATGGTCTTGATGTGGATGGGATCGGCGCCCATCAGGCGCAGCGCCGCCTGGTCCTGCGACACCGCCATGATCGCGCGCCCGTAGAATGTCCGGCCGAGAAAGAGGTAGAGCACGGCCGTCATCGCGACGCCGATCACGCAGGGCACGAGATACCTGAACGCGATCCCGACCCCGCCGAACTCGATCGACCGGCTGAGATATCCCGTCTGCACCAGTCGGTAGTCGACGCCGTACTTCATGCTCAGGCTGACCTCGATGATGAACAGCAGGCCGAAGAAGAAGACGAGCCCGCGCAGCGCCTCGTCGCCGCGCCGCTCGAAGCTCGCGTAGTAGATACGGTACACGAGCGCGCCGAGCAGATAGAACACCGGCGTCAACAGGATCCCCGTGAGAATGGGATCGAAGCCGTATGCGTCGTGCAGGACGTACGCCGCATAGGAGCCGACGATCACGAAGGCGGGCTGGGCGATGTTGGCGATGTCGAGCAGGCCGAAGATCAGAGAGATGCCGAGGCTCACGGCGGCATAGAAGCCACCGAGCAGCAGTCCGGCGACCACCGCATTCGCCAGCAGATCCCAGGAGAACACGGGACGCGGGCTATTTCAGCGCGGCGGAGTACGGATAGACGATGGTCCCGGACTTGAGCTCGTCGGGATAGAGAACGGGCTTCTTTCCGGGCTGACGGAACTGCTCGATGTTGCCGTCCTGCACCTTCTGGTACTGCACCATGAGGGTGCGCCCCTTCGCCCACTCGCCGTTCTTGCCGAACTTCACCTTGCCGACGATTGTGTTGAACTCGTTGCTGCGGATGTAGTCCGCGATCTTCTGCTGGTCGAGGCCCTTCGTGGCCGTCACCGCGTCGCCGAGGACTTGCATCGCCGCGTACGCGTACGGCGGCAGGTAGTAGCCGAGGGTGTCGACACCCTCCTTGGTCGCGCGCGGCTGGTATTCCTTGAAGAACTCCGTGATGCCCGGGAACATCATGGTCTTCTCGGGCACCCAGTAGTCGTAGTTCACGATGCCGTTCAGCTTGCTGCCCATGCTCTGCATGATCGTCGTGAACTGCAGGCCCACCATCCCGCCGCCGAAGATCTTTGGCTGCAGTCCCACCTCGTGCGCGGCGCGCAGCATGCCGACCGAGTCCGGCGGATACGACGCCACGAAGACGATGTCCGCATTCGTCGCCTTGATGGCGCGGACGATCGGTGTGTAATCCACCGTGCTCGGCGGGTAGGTCTTGTCGTAGACCGTCTTGAACCCGAACCGTTTGATGACCTCGCGCGCGCCCACGAGGGCCGTCTGCGGATACTCGGCGTCGGCGCCGACGATGGCCACCGTCTGCGGCTTCGGTGTCTGCTTGGCCGCCAGCTCGAAGAACGGGATCGCCGTGCTGGTCGCCGGATCAGGCCCCGTCGGCGAGATCTGGAAATAATTCGGGTACTGGTACTTCTCGTTGTTGGCCAACCCGAAGATCCCCAGTACCGTCAGCTTGCGCTCGATCGCGATCGGCATCAGCGGCGCGATGAGGTTGGTGCCGTAGCCGGAGACGACGAGGTCGACCTTGTCCACGTCGAGCAGCTTCGTGTAGATCCCGGGCACCGTCGCCGGGTTCGTCTGGTCGTCGTAGAAGATCAGCTCGACCGGGCGGCCGAGCAACCCGCCCTTCTTGTTCACCTCGTCCTTCCAGATCTGCATGGCCAGCAGCGCCGGCTTGCCGTTGGCGGAAAGTCCGCCCGTGAGGGCCATGCCGAGCCCGATCCTGATCGGATCGGCGGCGCGCGCGACGGGGGTGAGCCCCACGGCCACAGTAATGACGAGCATGGTCACGGCGGTTGCAATCAGGACGCGGGTGCGGTTCATGGGGGCCTCCGTGGCGACGTATATTACACGCCGGGAGGCAGCCATGGCACAGGCGCGAGGCATCAAGCCGGTCGGCTATTTCGATTGTCCGGGCGGCGGCCAGGTCGTCGTCAGCGGCCGCACCGCGTACATCGCGCACATGAAGGCGCCACACGGGACGACCATCGTCGACGTCAGCGATCCGGCGAATCCGCGCAAGCTCGCCGAGATCACCATCCCGGCCGACATCCACTCGCACAAGGTGCGGGTGATGAACGACGTGATGCTCGTCAATCGTGAAGCGGCGCCGCGCACCGCGCCCGCCGGCGGCGTGCGTGGCGGGCTCGGCATCTTCGACGTCTCGCGGCCGGACAAGCCGCGCGAGATCGCGTTCTGGGAATGCAAAGGCGTGCATCGCTTCACGTTCGACGGCCGCTACGCGTATCTGTCGCCCGATCTCGACGGCTACCGCGGCAACATCGTCGGCATCCTCGATCTCAAGGATCCCGCGCGGCCGCAAGAAGTCGGACGCTGGTGGATGCCGGGCCAGTGGATCGCGGGCGGCGAGACGCCCACGTGGGAGGGCCGCGCACACCGCTGCCATCATCCGATCCGTCTGGGTAATCGCCTGTACGTCTCGTACTGGCACGGGGGCTTCGTCATCCTCGACATCGAGGACATGGGCAAGCCGCGCTTCGTCGCGGGCCTCGATTGGAGTCCGCCGTTCAGCACGCCCACCCACACTGCGCTGCCGATCCCCTTTCCGCTGCACGGTCGCCGCGTGCTGCTGGTCGCCGACGAGGACGTGATGCGCATCGCGCCCGGCACGCCGGCGTTCCTCTGGCTCGTGGACATCTCCGAAGAGACGCGTCCAACGCCGTTTGCGTCGTTCCAGGTGGACGGCATCTACGGCTCGCCGCAGCCGGAGTTCACCGCCTGCCATCAGCCGTGCGAGGAGGTGCGCGGCACCGAGATTCCCGTCGCGTGGTTCGCTCACGGGCTGCGCATCGTGGACATCGCCAATCCGCACGCGCCGCGTGAGGTGGCGTCGTTCGTGCCCGACGCCGCGGACGGACGGCGCGTCTGCAGTAACGACGTCTGCTACGACGCGCGCGGCCTCATGTATCTCATCGACCGCGATCGGGGGCTGCACATCGTCGAGCGGACGTGAGGCGCAACCTGAGGATCACTCGACGACATGATCCGCCTTCGCGAGCAGTGATGGCGGGATCGTCAGCCCGAGACCCTTCGCGGTCTTGAGATTGATGACCAGCTCCAGCTTCGTTGGCTGCTCGACGGGGAGACTCGCGGGCTTCGCGCCCTTGAGGATCCTGTCGGCGTACACGGCGGCGTGATGGTACATGTCCACCAGGCTGGCGCCGTAAAACATCAAGCCGCCGTCGTTCACGAATTCGCGGTCAGGATACACGGCCGGTAATCGATGCTTCGCCGCCAGCTCGACGAGCCGCCGTCGGTGATTGATGAGGATCGCATCGGTAAACACCATGAGCGCTCCAGCTCGTTCGCGGGCCATCTCGGCGAAAGCGCGCTCGAAGGTACTCGGCTCGCGAGCTTCGACGACTTGCAGCCGAAGTCCCAACGCCTGAGCCAGATTCGCCCGGTCCTTCAGAAACGGGCCTGTGTACGGCGATCCGGGACTGGTCAGGACGGCCACGCGTGTCACTCCCGGCACAGCCTCCTTGAGCAACTCGAGCCGCTTCGCGCTCAATGCCTGGCCAAGCGCAGTGACGCCCGTGACGTTTCCGCCGGGCTGGGCGAGACTTGCGACGAGGCCGCTGTCGATCGGGTCACCCGTCGTCACCATCACGATCGGGATCGCACTCGTTGCGCCTTTGGCGGCCAGGACGCCAGGAGTCGAGCCGGCCAGGATCAGATCCACGCGCTCGCGCACGAGCTGCGCTGCCAGCTCGGGCAGCCGGTCCGGATTTCCTCCCGCGAACCGAGTTTCGATGGCGAAGTCCTGCCCTTCAACCCAACCGAGCTCTCGCAGCCCTTTCCGAAAGGCGTCGAGATGCGGCACGTCAGTCTCAAGGGAGTTGGGTGACAAGCGGCCGATGCGCGCGGGTTTCCCAGCCCGCGTGGTCTGAGCAGCGACGGCAAACGCAGCACCAAGAATGGTCAGGACGATGACGACGCCAACGAGAAAGCGGCCGGCGATGCTGTCACGCACGCTGTGCCTCCAGCTTCACCGCATTCAGGAACGCATTCATCTCGTCCGCGGACCTCAGGTGATGCACGCGCTGGTGCTGCCGCGCCTCCGCGAGGAGCCGTCTGTACTTCGGCGTCAAGTGGCGGTGACATAGCCAAATCACGCGGTAGCTGTTGAGCGTGCTACGGATCATTGGACTGCCTTCGGGCCACCCTTCCGGGGCCACGAACAGGCTCTTCAAGAATCGCTTCGTCACCCACAGAAAGTGCCGAAACAGCGGCAGGTCGATGTAGACCAGCGTGTCCGCACGGGCGAAACGCTCCCAGGCGGACTTAGCGCAGCCGTAGCCGTCGATGATCCACGCGTCACGCTGCAACAATTCTGCGTGCGCCTTCAGATACTCGTCGCGAGGAACTTCGCCGCCACCCGGTCGGAACTGGATCAGGTCGAGAGGATATAGAGGAAGGTGGGTCAGCTCTGCCAACCGTCTGGCGAGGGTGGATTTGCCTCCACCCGTATTGCCGAAGACCGCGACCTTCTTCATTGACCCCGGTAGCGACACAAACTGTGGGCCCAGGTGCCGCCGACGCGGGCGCATTCCTCCTCCGGCGAAGGCAGCGTGCCAGGCTGCGAGATCATCGCACAGCCGGCGAGCATGGAAAGCCCGCACAGCAGGGCCAGGGCCGTCACGGCGATCTTCATGCGTTATCGCTAGGCGAAGCGCATCAACAGCACGAGCGAGGCGACGGCGAGCACGATCCCGGCCAGTTCGTAGTGGTTCAGCGATTCCCTGAAGACGACCACGCCGACGGCCGTGAGCAGCAGCACCATGGAAACGGAGTAGACTACACTGATGGTCGCCAGCTTCAGGTGTCGCATGACGAACACCCACCCGAATGCGGTCGAGGCATACAGCGCGAAGCCAAGATAGAACCATCCCGTCCGAAGCGGCTGCTCGCGCGCGCTGGCGAGCTTGAGGAAGTAGTCACCCACCACGCCGACGACACTAAAAGCGAGCGTGACGAAGACCGCGAGTGTCGTTCTTTCCACAGCCCGACCTTCCGTCATTCGGTAAGTAGCTTGTCCGACCACTCAATGAGCCGAACAAGGATCGCGGGGGTGGCGAATGACGCCTTCTTCCCGACCAGATCCGCATCAAGGACTCCACGAGCCCTTGAGCATGCGCCTCAGACATGGATCGATATGCCGAGCGCCACGGTCGTTCGCAACGTTTCTGCCAATGGCGGCCAGCCGACGGGCACGACTGCGCCTGCCACCGGATCGCGCATCAACGACACGGCCTCGCCCAGCAGGAAGATCTGCACCTCGTGACCCGCCTCGGCGAGCGCGTTCGCATGGAGAAACGGAAACGCCGCCTTCGTCGGGTCATCAGAACCCCACGCGCTCTTCACCAAAACCTTGCTCATAGTCTCCCTAGGTGGCGACGTCGTAGTCGCTCACGTGCTCAGCGGCCTAACGTTTAGGCCGATGTGGCACACGGTCGGCAACGACTTAGAGCGAGTCCGCGCGGCGCCACGAGCCGGAACGAAATGACGCGTACGGTGTGACCCAGCCGCGAACGCGACCGGTCAACTCACGCCAGTCGCGGTCGACGATCCTTCCACGGCGCTGCCGTCTCGAGCTGCGACGCGAGCCGGAACAGCGTCGCCTCGTCGCCGAAGCGCGCCACGAATTGCACGCCGAGCGGCAGGCCGCTGCGCGACATCGACAGCGGCACCGACATCGCCGGGTGGCCCGACGAGTTGAACAGCGACGTGAAGCCGACCGAGGCAGAGCGCGCGGCCGTGAATGCCGCGGAGTCGGGAGACGACAGCGACAGCACACCGAGCGGATGCGGCGGCTTGGCCATCGTCGGCGTGATCAGGACGTCGTAGCGCTCGAGGAAGCGCGCGACCACGCGGCCCGTGCGGTGCACGGTATGGATGGCGCGGGCGTAGTCGGTCGCTGAGAATGTCCTGCCGAGCTCGACGCGCTCCCACGTGATGCGCTCGACGTCGTCCGACTTCAGCGCGCGGCCCAGAGCCGTCGCGCGGGTCTCGACCGCAAACCCGAGGCTGGCCGTGACGATGACGAGCGTAGACTTCAGCCACGCCGCCTCGTCGATCTGCGGCCGCGCCTCCTCTATATGGTGGCCGAGGCTTTCGCATAGCCTGCCGGCCGCGCGCGCCGCTTCCGCGCATTCCGGATCTACGGGTCCCTCGATCCACGGTGTCGTCGTCAGCGCGATGCGGAGCCGGTCCGGATCGCGGCCGATCTCAGAGAGAAACGGTCGTGCGGGCGGCGGCGCCCAGTACGGATCGCCCACGTCGGGACCGGATGTCGCGTCGAGCAGCGCGGCGCTGTCGCGCACGGTCCACGTGACGGCGTGGCCGATGGAGGCCCCGCTCCATCCCTCGCCGGCGTCCGGTCCCATGGGATTGCGCGCGCGGGTGGGCTTGAGGCCGAACAGGCCGCAGGCGGACGCCGGAATGCGGATCGATCCGCCGCCATCGGTGGCGTGCGCCATCGGCAGCATACCGGCGGCCACCGCCGCCGCCGCGCCGCCGCTGGATCCGCCCGCGCTGTGACCGAGACTCCAAGGATTGCGCGTGACACCGTGCAGGCGAGGCTCGGTCGAGGGCGCGATGCCCATCTCCGGCGTGTTCGACTTGCCGACGATCACCAGCCCGGCGCGCTTCATGCGCGCCACGATCTCGCTGTCGTGATCGGCGAGGTAGCTCGCGAAGAGATTGCTGCCGTTGCTTGTGACCACGCCGGTGTAGAGCGCACCGAGATCCTTCAACAGATACGGCACGCCCTTGAACGGACCGTCCGGAAGCCCGGCACGAATTGCGGCGCGCGCCTGCTCGTCCATGCGTGTGACGACTGCATTGATGGCGGGGTTGCGCGCCTCGATGCGCTCGAGCGTCGCCGCCAGCACTTCCTCGACGGTGACTTCTTTGGTTCGGATCAGCTCGGCCAGGCCGAGCCCGTCGTAGCGCTCGAATTCTTGCGCGAGTCGGCTCACGCAGAGACTTTCGCGCGACCAAACACCGGATTGTCGGTGGTATCGACGAGCGCCTCGGGGCCCTCGGTCGGCAGCCGCTCCGAGAAGTTCTGCGCGGCGTCGATGTCGTTGCCCCAGACCTCGCGCGGCAGCTCGTAGAGCACCTCGATGCCATGACCGTCGGGGTCCTCGATATAGACGCTATGGGTCATGCCGTGGTTGACCCGGCGGAGGAACTTCACGCCCTTCTTCTGGAGGAATTCGAGCTGGCGCAGCCACGACTCGCGATCGGGCCACGCGATCGCCACGTGGTTGAGACCGATGCGCCTGGGCTGCATCGTCCACGCGTCCTGCCCGGCCGCGCCCGGTGGCGCCTCGGCCAGCGCGAGATCGTGATGGGTCACGTCGCCGTGCTCCGAAACGCCACTGTAAAACCGCATCTTGAACGGGCGATTCTTCAGCTCCGCCACCTGTCGGAAGCCGATGATCTCCGTCCAGAATCGGTGCGAGACCTCGAGGTCACGCACGTTCAGAACGAGATGGTTGATCCCGCGCGGCGTGATGGCCCGGTCACTCATCGGTGTCTCCTTGGCGACGTATCGTGCGCAGATGATACCATCGCCGACCACGAGGGAGGCGCTCATGCTCACGACGACCCGGCTCACGCTAGAGCCCATCGCCGGCGCGCTCGGCGCGGAAATCTCCGGCGTCGATCTCGGCGCGGAGCTCGAGGACGCGACGATCGCCGACATCCGCCGCGCGCTGCTCGAGCACTGCGTGATCTTCTTCCGCGACCAGGAGTTCGATGCCGAGCAGCACAAGCGGCTGGCGCGGCGCTTCGGCGGGATCTTCGTGCACCCGAACTATGCCGGCCTGCAGGCCGATCCCGAGATCGTCATGATCCGCCGCGAGCCGGGCGACACGCGGGTGGTGGGCGAGGACTGGCACACCGACACCACGATGATGACGACGCCGCCGATGGGCGCCATCCTCTACGCGCTCGAGGTGCCGCCTTGTGGCGGTGACACGTTGTTCGCCAACCAGTACCTCGCCTACGAGACGCTGTCGGACGCGATGAAGCGTCTGATCGGCGGCTTGCGCGCGGTCCACAGCGACCGGCTCGTGGCCGGTCCGCAATCCCGAGCGAGCGTCGGTCGCACCACCAAGGCGCGCCACGACGAATCCTGGCGCGAGACGGTCAACACCCACCCGATCGTGACCACGCATCCTGAGACGGGCCGCAAAGTGCTCTTCGTCAATGTCTCCTACACCGTCGGCATCGAGGGGCTTACCGACGAAGAGAGCCGGCCGCTGCTGCAGTTTTTGATGGAGCACGGCAATCGCCCGGAGTTCACGTGCCGCTTCCGGTGGACGAAGGGCGCCGTCGCGTTCTGGGACAATCGCTGCGTGAAACATCTCGCCGTGAACGACGCCGGGCCGTACCGGCGGCTGATGCGGAGAGTGCAGATCGCGTGAGCGCGTCAGCGCCGCCGCGACGCCTGTCGATGATCCGCGGGTTCCATCTCGCGGACTTCCTCACGCTCGGCAATGCCGCCTGCGGTGTGCTCGCGGTATTCGCCGTCATGGCGCACCTGGAGACCCACGACGTGGGCCGCCTGCTGATCGCCGCGGCACTGATCCCCCTCGCGCTGGTCTTCGACGTGCTCGATGGCCGTGTGGCCCGCGCCCGCCGGGCGCACTCCGCGCTCGGGCGCGAGCTCGACTCGTTGGCCGACGTGATCTCCTTCGGCGTGGCGCCGGCGGCCATCGCGTACGGCGCCGGCATGAAGGGTTTCTGGGACGTCGTGATCCTGATCTACTTCGTCTGCTGCGGCGTCAGCCGGCTGGCGCGATTCAATGTCACCGCGGAGACGCTCTCCGCCGGCGCCGAGAAGGTGAAGTACTTCGAGGGCACACCGATCCCGACCAGCCTCGTGCTCGTGGCGATCGTCGCCATCGCGGCGTGGGTCGGGCGCCTCGGCGACGCGCTGACGGGCGGCGTCGTCCGGCTCGGCCCGGGGGCCCTGCATCCGCTGACGCTGCTGTGGGCGGTCTCCGGCTCCTTGATGATCAGCAAGACACTGCGCATCCCGAAATTGTGAGCGCGCCGACGCGGGGAGCCGGCCTAGAACCGGTACGACACGCCGAGCACGACGTGGTTCGTGTTGAACGTGGTGCTGGCGTCCGCCTTGGCGCCGAAGACGTCCACGGACCACGACGGCGACACGTGGGTAAAGCGGTACTCGAGGAAGGCGCCCCAGTTGCTATCGAAGCGGAAGCCGAGGCCCGCACGAAAGTCCAGACCGACATCCTTGCTCGTCTCGTTGACCTGCGTAAATCCGACGGTGCCGTTGGCAATCGAGAAGAAGAGGCCGGGGCCGACACCGACGTACGGCAGCAAGCGGCCGCCCGGAAACTCCTCGTCTTTCAGGAAGCCGTAGCGGACCATGAGCAGCACGCTCAGGGGAACGGTCTGCACGTCGACGGCGGGGCGAAAGTACGAGACATCAAACGCGAAGCCGAGCCACGGCAGCGCCAAGTCGTCGAGCCAACGGGCGGCGCGCAAGCCGAACTCCGGGGAGCTACGCCCGCCCAGATTCTGTTTCTGCTCCTCGCCGAACACCGTGAACGTGAGCTTGCTGCTGGTCGTGACGGCCGGACCGAGGTACGCGTCCAGGACCCACTCCGCCGAGGCCACCGCAGGGGCGAGAACGACGAGCGCGAGCACCACCGACACCGGAACGGCAAGGCGTCGCATGCACGCCTTATATCATATGAGTGAAGCGCAGACGATTTCTCCAGCGCGCCGGTGGGCCGTCACGCTCTCCGTCATGATGGTGACGGTCATGCAGGTGCTCGACACCAGCGTGACCAACGTCGCCCTGCCCCACATGCAGGGCTCGATGTCGGCGGGCATCGAGGAGATGTCGTGGGTCGTGACCTCGTATCTGGCGGCGAACGCCGTCGCCATCCCGGCCACCGGCTGGCTCTCGGCCCACTTTGGGCGCCGCCGATTCTTTCTGATTTGCACGGTGCTCTTCACGGTCAGCTCGTTTCTGTCGGGTATCGCGCCCAACCTCGAATTCCTCGTGGCCATGCGCGTCTTCCAGGGCCTCGGCGGTGGGCCCGTCATCCCGATGGCGCAGGCCATCATGTGGGAGATCTTTCCGCTGCGGCAGCGCGGGACGGCGATGGCGGTCTGGGGCGTCGGCATCATGATGGCGCCGATCCTCGGTCCGACCGTCGGCGGCTGGATCGCCGACAACTGGTCGTGGCGCTGGATCTTCTATATCAACCTGCCGATCGGCGCCCTCGGCTTTCTCATGGTCAGCGCGTTCCTCTTCGACTCGCCCTTCGTGAGCAAGCCGCGGCGGGTCGACGCGGCGGGGCTCGTGCTGATGGTGCTCGGCTTCGGGTTCCTGCAGCTCGGGCTCGACCTCGGCGAAAAAGAAGACTGGTTCGATTCGCGCCTGATCATCACGCTGTTCGTGATGGCCACGTGCACGCTCGTCGGCTTCGTCGCCCGTGAGCTGATGACGACCGATCCCGTCCTCGACCTCACGGTGTTCCGAGACCGGAACTTCGCGGTGGGCACGACGTGCATCGCGCTCGTCGGCCTGGCCTTCAACTCGAGCATGCTGCTGCTGGCGCTCTACACACAAAAGCTGCTCTCATACGACGCGTGGAACGCCGGCCTCGTGCTAGCACCCGGCGGGCTCGGCACGATGATCTCGCTCATGATCTCCGGGCGGCTCGTCTCGCGCATGGATCAGCGACTCATGCTGACGGGCGGGTGCCTGCTCAACGCGTTCTCCGCGCTGCTCATGACGCAGCTGACGCTCACCATGGACTACTGGAGCCTCGCGTGGCCGCGCTTTCTGCAGGGCTTCGCGATGGGTTTCATCTTTCCACCGCTGCAGACGCTGACACTCGCCACCATCCGACTCGAGCGTCTCGGCAACGCGACCGCCGCCTACAACGTCGTGCGCAACGTCGGCGGCAGCGTAGGCGTGGCCCTCGCCACCACGCTGCTGGTGAGGCGCAGCCAGGAACACCAGACCACGCTGGTCAGCCACGTGGACGTCTGGAGCGCCGATACGGCGCGGCGCCTCAAGGAGTGGACGGCGCACTTCATGGGCCAGGGCGCGGACTCGTTCACGGCAGCCCGCCAGGCGCTGACCATGATCTACCGCCGGACGACCGAGCAGGCGCAGGTGCTCGCCTACGCCGACGACTTCTGGCTGATCTCGCTCGTCTTTCTCGGGATCTTGCCGCTGATTCCCTTCATGCGCCGCGTGCACGCCGAGCAGAACGAGCGCGCGAGAGAAAGCTCGGGCCGCGTGGAGCCGCTGCCGATCCCGGAGGAGTAGAAAGGAGCCATCATGGCGACGATCGAAAAATACGGCGCGCCCGGCGTGTACGATCCGCCCGGCTACAGCCAGGCCATCAAGGTCACGGGCGGAGGCACGATTCTCTTCACCGCCGGTCAGGTCCCGTACGACTCCGACGGCGGCGTGAAGCATCGCGGGGACTTCAAGGCGCAGGCGCGCGCCGTGTTCGGCGCGGTGAAGGCGCTGATCGAAGCCGGCGGCGGCACGCTCGCGAACGTCGTGAAGATCACGACATACGTCACCGACGTGCGGTATCGCCTGGATTTCCGGACCGTGCGCGACGAGTTCTTCGGCGTGCGCGGTCCCGCATCGACGATGGTCGAAGTCAGCTCGCTCTCGCATCCGGACTATCTCATCGAGGTCGAGGCGATCGCGGTCATCTGAGAGGACACGCATGAGCGACGAGGCGACGCTACGCGCGCTGGCCCTGAAGGTACGCAACTGGGGCCGCTGGGGTCCCGACGACGAGATCGGCACGCTCAACTACATCACGCCCGAGACGATCGCCGACGCCGGGCGTCTGGTGACGAGCGGCAAGGTCTTCGCCCTCGGCATTCCGCTCGACCGGCAGGGGCCGCAAAGCGGCACGCGACAGCGCTTCAACCCGATCCACACGATGTTCCGCGACGGCGGCGACGCGCCGCGTACGCCGGCGCAGGTGGCCGAGATGCAGGGCTACGGCGGCTCCGACGACTGGATCGTCATGCCGCTGCAGTGCGCGACACAGTGGGACAGCCTCGCGCACATCTTCTACGAGGGGAAGATGTACAACGGCTACGACGCGTCGCTCGTGACCAGCAGCGGCGCGGCGCGCAACAGCATCGACAAGACGCGCGACAAGATCGTCGGTCGCGGCGTCCTGCTGGACGTGCCGCGTCACAAAGGCGTGCGCGCGCTCGAGCCGGGCTACGCGATCACGGTCGAAGATCTCGAGGCCACCGCGGCCGCCGCGCGCGTCGTCGTGCAGCGCGGCGACCTGCTCCTGATCCGCACCGGGCACATGTCGCGCTATCTCGACAAAAAGGATTGGCGGCATTTCGATCTCGATCCGTTCCCCGGCGTGTCGGTTCACACGACGGCGTGGATGCACGACAAGCAGATCGCCGCGGTGGCCAGCGACAACTACGCGGTCGAGGTGCGGCCCTCGGAGCTGCCGGCCTTCCGCAACCCGTTCCACGTCGTGGCCATCGCCAACATGGGGCTGACGCTCGGCGAGATCTTCTTCCTCGAGGAGCTGGCCGCCGACTGCGCCGCCGACGGTCGGTACGCCTTCCTCCTCGTCGCGCCACCGCTGCCCGTCACGCGCGCCGTGGGCACGCCGATCAACCCGTACGCGATCAAATGATGACGCGGCGCGAGCGCGTGCAGGCGGCCCTGCGCGGCGAGCCGGTGGACCGCGTTCCCATCAGCTTCTGGTTGCACAACTTCGCGACGGAGAACTCCGCCGACGGTCTGGCCACAGAGACGCTGCGGCTGGCGCGCGTCTTCGACTGGGATTTCCTCAAGCCCCAGTCGCGCGCGCAGTGCTTCGCCGAGATGTGGGGGCTGACCTATCGTCCGTCGACCGAGCGTGCGACGCCGTTCACGGTGACGCACACGCCATTGAGCACCGCCGCGGACGTCGCGCGGCTGCGCCCCGTCGATCCGCGCCAGGGCGCGCTCGGCGAGCAGCTCGCCGCGCTGGCCACGATCCGCACGGGCGTGGGCCGTGACACGCCGATCATCTGGACGGCGTTCGCGCCGATGATGGTGATGCCGTATCTGCTGGCGGGCGGCCGAGCGCAGGCGCTGGCGCTCGCACGCACGGAGCCGAAGGCGATGGACGCCGGGCTCGCGGCCATCGCCGAGACGCTCACCGCGTATGCCCGCGCGTGTGTCGAGGCGGGCGCCGATGGATTGTTCTATGCCACGAACGTCGCTCGGCGCGACGGCCTCACCGCCGAGGAGTGCCGGCGTTTCCAACGCCCGCACGACTTGCGCATCCTCGGCGCCGTAGAGCGCTCGCCGTTCAACCTGCTGCACGTGTGCGGTCCCGCAATCCATTTCGAGGAATTCGCGGATTATCCAGTCACGGCCTTCTCCTGGGCACTGGACGCCGACAACCCGACGCTGGCCGAAGTGCATCGACGCACCGGCCGGGCCGTCGTCGGCGGCCTTCCGGCCAAGCCGGAGATCGCGACCTTGAGCGCGCAGGCGATCGCAGCGCGCGCGCGTCGCGCCGTCGACGAGATGCATGGACGCGCGCTGCTGCTCGGCCCCGATTGCTCGATCAATCCGGACACGCCGGACGACCTGTTGCATGCGGCAGCAGCCGTGGTGCGGCGATGACGTCGCTGGACGAGCTGCGCCTGCTGGTCCTCGTCGACAACGCGACGGACACGCTGTCGAGCATCGCCGACGGCGTGCCGCAAACGCCGGAGGTCGCCCAGCATCTGCCGCGCGTGCCCGTCAGCCGCGTGCACGAGGGGCACCCGGGCAAAGTCGTCTTCGATCGCTTGTGTTGCGCCGCGCACGGCCTGTCCGTCCTCGCGACGGGACGACGTGGCCAGGACGAGCACACGATCCTCTTCGACGTCGGCCCCTATGCCGATGTCTGGCTCGGCAACGCCGCACGACTCGGCGTCGAGCTGGCGAAGATCGAGGCCGTCTTCCTATCTCACTGGCATTTCGATCACAGCGGCGCGCTGCCCGAAGTCGTGGCGGCGCTCAGCCGGGCGCGACGGCAGGCCGGCATCGAGACGCCCGTGCTCGTCGATCTGCATCCGGATCGACCGGATCAGCGCGGCACGCTGCATCCCAACGGGACGCTCGTTCTGCTCGCACCGGAGCCGACCTTCGACGCGATCGAGGCAGCGGGCGGACGTGTCGTCAAGCACGATGCGCCGCACGCGATCGCGGACGGCTTCTTCTTCGGCAGTGGCCGCATCGATCGCGTCACCGGCTACGAGCAAGGCCTCGTCGGTCATCACACGTTCGTCGGCGACAAGGGGCACCAGGATCCGCTGATCCTGGACGAGCGGTTCGTGGCCGCCCACGTTCGCGGCCGCGGCACGACGGTGTTGTCCGCGTGCTCGCACGCCGGCGTCGTCAATGCCTCACTCGGGGCACAGGCGCAGTTCCACGGCGAGGCGATCGACGTCGTGCTGGGCGGCTATCACCTCAGCGGCAAAGCGATGGAGACGCGCATCGAGGCGACGGTGCGCGATTTGCGGGACCGCGTCCGGCCGCGCCTCGTCGCGCCGGGCCACTGCACCGGATGGCGGGCAACCGTCGCGCTGGCGCAGGCGTTTGCGCCGCAACGCTACGGGCCGAGCGCCGTCGGCACGATGTACACGCTGCGCGCGTCCTGATCAGGCGCGCAGGCGGATCCCGGCGCGATAAAGCCCCCACAAGACGAGCCACCACGCGAGCAGGTACGCGCTCGCGTATGCGAGCGACGCGTTCACGGGGGACGCCCAGGGCGCGAACGCACGGTCGAAGATCGTGGTCTTCAGCGTGGCACCGCCGACGTGAATCAGCGTCAGCGCGCGCGCCATCAGCGTGGAGAGAAAATACAGCGCGAGCGCGTTGACGCCGAACACGACGAACGGCACAGCCCAGCGCCGCCAACCACGAATCTCGATCGCCCAGTAACACGCCGCGAGCAGGAGCAGCGCGAGCCCGCCCGTGAGCAGCACATAGGAGCTGGTCCAGAGCGATTTGTTCACCGGGAACACGAGGCCCCAGATCGCGCCGAGCACCGTCGCGACCGCGCCGCCGACGATGAGCCCGGCAAGGATCTGCCGCGGACCTCTGCCGCTCTGAAGCCACTGGCCGGTCAGCACGCCGAGCAGCGCGGTCGCGATGGCGGGCACCGTGCTCAGCATGCCTTCAGGATCGTAGACGCGCGCCGCCTTCCATAGATGTGGGCCGAGCACCGCGCGATCGAGCCACGCGGCCAGGTTGCCTTCCGGACCGAGATCGCCTCGTCCGTAACCCGGCACGGGAACGAGCGTCAGCGCCGCCCAATAGCCGACGAGCAGCGCCGCCATCACGACGGCCTGCGTTCGCCAGCGCGTGCCGAGGAACAAGAGCGCCGCGACGAGATAGCACACGGCAATCCGCTGAAGCACGCCCGGGATGCGGATCGTCGCCCAGTCGAAATACGGCGCGCCGTTGAGGATGATGCCGAGGGCGAAGATGGCCGCCGCGCGGCGCAGCACGCGGCCCGGCGTCGGCCGCGACAGCGGAATCGCCACGCCGACGATGAAGACGAAGCACGGAAAGATGACGTCCGTCGGCGTGAGGCCGTGCCAGTCGGCGTGCCGCAGCGGCGCGTAGATCGCACGCCACGTCCCCGGATTGTTGACGAGGACCATCGCGGCCATCGTGAGCCCGCGGAATGCGTCGAGCGAGACGAGGCGCGAAGCGGGCACCGCCGGCGCCGCCCTACCGCCCCTTGAAGACGGGCGGTCGCTTTTCCCTGAATGCGGCAACGCCCTCGCGGAAATCCTCCGACGCGGCACCGATCTCCGCCCAGCGCGTCTCCAGCCGCTGCGCTTCCTCGGGCGTCTGCCAGTACTGCGCACGGATCGCTTCCTTGATCGCGCGGAAGGTGATCGGCGCGCCGCCCCCGACGCGCGCGGCCAGCCGGGCCACCTCCGCGTCGAACGCGTCATCACGGATCACGCGCGAGATCAGGCCGATTTCGTGCGCGGCGCTCGCGTCCATGTCCTCCCCGAGCATCAGCATGTCCAGTGCGCGGTTGCGCCCGATGTAATGCGCCAGCCGCACGAGGCTCATGCCCCACGAGGGTACGACGCCGAGATACGCGTCGCCCGTGCGGAACTTCGCTGTGGACGACGCCAGGCGCACGTCGCACGCCATCGCAATGGCGAAGCCGCCGCCGATGCACCAGCCGCGGATGGCGGCAATGACGGGCTTACCGAAGGTCTCGACACGGTCGACCACGCGGCGCCCCAGCTCGCGGAAGCGCACAGCCTCGTCGGCCGCGCGTGGGCCGCCGGAGAGATCGGCGCCGGCGGAGAATGCTTTGGTGCCGGAGCCAGTCAGCACGATGCAGCGCGTCGTCTCGCGCGCCTCGAGCTCGTCGAGGGCAGCAAGGACGTCGTGCATCAGCGCCGGTGAGACCGCGTTCACCGGCGGCCGGTTCAGGGTGAGTGTCGAGACGGCGCCCGCGTGCGCGACGAGGACGGTCTCGTACGCCACTAGCTCACCCGCGGTACCCCTTTCGATCGAGGTACCGGCCGAATTCCGTCAGATAGGTCTGCCGTGAGTTGGCGACGGTGTCCATCACGTGGTCGGCGAGCAGAGCGAGCAGTGCGCGAATGATCGCCATACGTCTACCCTACGGCGACACCCTCGCGTTTCATGCACGATTTCTCGGGGCGCCAGGCTCTCCACCTGACCGTTCGGGCGATTGTCGCGGCCATCGAGGCCGCGCATCCTCGGAATCAAGGATCGATACTCAAGGAGGCGTTTCTTATGGACACATTGCTCGCGCTTTCGAGCGAGCTCGCGGGGGCCGTAGAGCGCGCGGCGCGCTACGTGGTGGGCGTCAATGCGCGCCGACGATTCGGCTCGACGGGCGTGCACTGGCAGCAGGGGCTCATCGTCACGGCCGATCACACCGTGGAGGTGGACGAAGACATCACGGTGACGACGCCGGACGGTCGGACGCTTGCGGCCACCGTCGCCGGTCGCGATCCGGCTATCGACGTCGCCGTGCTCCGCGTGGATGCCGGCGACCTGACCATCGCCGAGATCACGGCGGAGCCGGCGCGCGTCGGCCACATCGTGCTGGCCGTCGGCCGCGGTCCGCGCGCGAGCTGGGGGCTCGTCAGCGCGATCGGCGATGGCCGACGCCGCCGCCCCGAGGCCGCCGACTGGCTGAGCCTGGATCTGACGCTTTATCCCGGCTTCTCGGGCGGCCCGCTGATCGACGCGCGCGGACGCGTCGTCGGCATGACGACGTCGGGAGCCGCACGCCACTTCCAGATCGCCATTCCGGCCGGAACCGTCGATCGCACGGTGGACGAGCTGATGCGGCGCGGACGCATCCCGCGGCCATACCTGGGCGTCGGCACGCAGACGGTGCGGCTGTCCGAGGGGCTGCGCGAACGGCTGCAGACCGATCAACGGAGCGCCGTGATCGTCGTCGATGTCCAGCCGGACAGCCCGGCGGCCGCGGCGGGACTCATGGTCGGCGACGTGATCGTCTCGCTCGGCGGCACGCGCATCACCGAGCCCGGCGATCTGCGCGCCGTGTTGCGGCCGCAGCAGGTCGGCGAGACCGTGACGCTCATGGTGGCGCGCGGCGGCGAGCCGCGGGAGGTCCGCCTCACCATCGGTGAGCGGACGCGGCGCTCGTGATCGCGAGCGCACCGATCGATTTCGCAGCGCTCGCCGAGACGCTGCGCCGGGTCACCGTCGAGATCACCGACGACGGCGCGGGGCGGGGCTCGGGCGTGCTGTGGCCGCGCGGCCACGTCGTCACGAACGCGCACGTCGTCCGACGTTCGCGCGTGAGCGTCGGCACGCTCGAACGCGATCATCTGCAGGCGCATCTGGTGGCGCGCAGTCCCGACGCCGACCTTGCGCTGCTGCAACTGGACGGCATCGAGCTTCCGACGGCGACGATCGCAGAGACGCCGGCGCGGGTCGGCTCGCTCGTCGTCGCGGTGGGAAATCCATTCGGTCTCCGCGGAGCGCTGACGGCCGGCATCGTTCACGCCATCGCTCCCATCGCTCGAAATGGCGCGCCGTGGATTCACGCCGACGTACGGTTGGCGCCCGGCAACTCCGGCGGGCCGCTCGCGGATATGTCAGGCGCCGTCGTCGGCATCAACGCCATGGTCGCCGGCGGTCTCGCGCTGGCGATGCCGATCTCGCGCGTGCTCGAGTTCGTCCTGTCAACGGGCGTGGTTCGGTCGTGACGCAACCGTCGCGATCGACGATCGTCGTCGCGGCCGACAGTCCACTCGCCGCCGCGCGGATCGAGGCGCTGCTGCGTGAGGCCTCGACGGCCCCGGTCGTGATCGCCAACCCCGGACAGATCGCGACCGCCGCCACAGAGCATGCGCCGTGCATCGTGATCCTTTCGATGCCCGCGCCGAGCGTTGCGCGCGCGCTTGAGCGATTGGCCATCGCTCCGCCGATGCCACCGGTGATCGTATTAACGACCGCGCCGCACGAGGCCTGGACGGCACGCGCACGCCGCAACGGCGTACGCGCGGTTCTCCGTCAGGACGCCGGCGCCGACGAGCTGACGGCGGCGATCCGCGCGACGCAGGCCGGACTGCTCACGATCCATCCCGATGCCCTGCACGGCGCGCCGACACCGGTGACGGCTGCGCCCACGGCCGCGGCGGTGGCCCTGACCGCGCGCGAGATCGAGGTGCTGGAGATGATGGCGGAAGGCATGAGCAACCGCGCGATCGCTCGGCATCTGAAGATCTCGAGCCATACGGTGAAGTTCCACGTTGCGTCTGTCCTGGGGAAGTTGGGCGCGCGCACCCGCACCGAGGCGGTGACGGCGGGAATTCGGCACGGCCTGATCTCGCTCTAGCCCCCTCAGGGGCGCAGGTGTATAACTGGGCGCGCCGAGAGGAGGACACCATGAGTACGCTATCGCGCAGACAGTTTCTCCAGACGTCGACGGTCGTTCTGGGCGCGACGGTGATGCCGTCGGTGATCCTTCCGGGCCGGGTCCGCGCCGCCGAAGAGCTCGTTCCCAAGAAGCTTCCGTTCCCGCCGAATGACGAGTTCGGCAGCTACGAGCCGACGATCACGCCGGACGGCAACACGATCTACTTCGCGCGCTTTGCGGGCAGCGGCGACAAGCGCGTGCTCGGCACGACGACGGACATCTTCGTCACGCACCGCATCCGACAGTCCGGCGAATGGCCCGGCACGGGCGCGGACTGGACGCCGCCCGAACGGCTTCCGGATACCGTCAACAGCGACTCCATCGATCAAGAGCCGCGCATCATGCCCGACGGCAAGACCCTCTACTTCATGAGCCGTCGCACGGGCGGCCGCGGCGGCGCCGACATCTGGATGACGCAGAAGCAGCCGAATGGTCAGTGGAGCCAGGCGCAGAACGTCGGTCCCAGCATCAATTCCGAGCACACCGACCACTGCTTCATGCCGCTCGGGCTGCCGGGTGCGGACGACACGTCGGTGTTCATCTCCCTGCGACCCCGCGAGGATGGCACGCCGTCGGCGGGGGACATTTACACCAGCAAGAACGTGAACGGGGCGTGGCAGCCGGCCAAGCGGTATGAGAGCAAGCTGCTCGACTCGATCGGATACAAGTGCCGGCTCAATGCCGTCGCGCGAGACGGCCTCGTGCTCGGCGTCGTGTCGGTGCACGACTTCGGCAAGTTCCACCGGATGGCGTTCGTGCACTACGATCCGGCCAGCAAGGAGTGGAAGGGACCGATCGTGGATGCGCCGTTCAATCAGCCGAACGTCGACGGCGCGTGCCCGATGTTCGCGCAGGCCGGCGACAAGATGATCTGGTCGGCCGGCTACGATCGTGGGCCGGGCCCGGTGTCGACCGCCGGTGGCACAGGCTCGACGTACGATCTCTTCTGGCTCAAGACGAGCGACATCGTCGCCTACTACAAGGCGAAAGCGGGACTCAGCTAAGCTGCGCCTGAGTCTGGCGCTGGCTCTCTGTGCGCTCACGGCGGGCGCCGCGGTCGCGCATGCCGTGCTCCAGCGCGCGGAGCCGCCGGCCGAAAGCCGGCTCAGGCGCTCGCCTGAAGAAGTGAAGCTCTACTTCACCGAGCGGCTCGAGCCAGCGTACAGCTCGGTCCGCGTCGAGAACGATCGCGGTCAGCAAGTCGATCGGCGCGATGGCCGCGTCGACCGCGCCAACCCCGCCCTGCTGCGCGCGACGCTGCCCACGCTGGCGCCCGGAACGTACCAGGTCCGCTGGCGCGTGCTGTCCATCGACGCCGACGTGACGGAGGGCGGCTTCACGTTCCGCATCGAATGAGAGCGCTGCTGTTCGGCGCGCTGTGGATTCATCTCGCGTCCTGCACGCTGCTGCTCGGGGCCTTTGTCATGCCGCTGCTCGCCGGCCAGCCGGAGGTCCCGACGGCGCGACGCTGGGATCGGGAGCTCGTGGCGTGGGCGCGTGGCATCGTGTTGGTCGCGCTCGCCTCGGGTGCCGTCTGGCTGCTCGCGCGCACTGCCGTGTTCGAGAATCGTTCCGGCGCGGCGCTCGACCCGCGCGCCGTCGCCCATGCCGTGCTCGACACCTGGCCCGGGCTCGTCTGGCTCGCGCGGCACGCGTTGCTGATCGTCCTCGGCGCGTTCGTCGGGATGCGGGCGACGGTGGACGAGCGACGAGATTGGATCGCCGCGCGCGGTGAGGCGCTGCTGCTCGCCTCACTCGCGCTGGCGCTCGTCAGCGCCTCCAGCCATGCGGCCGCGATCTCACCCGGCACGGCTCGGACGGTCGCCGCCGATGTCGTTCATGTGCTCGCGACGGGCGTCTGGCTCGGCGGCCTCGTAGCGCTGGTCGCGCTGACACGTTGCGCGGCACGCGATGAAGGCGCCGACGCGCGTCCATACGCGGTGCTCGCGGCGCGCCGCTTCTCCCGCGCGGCGTTGGTCGCGATGCTGCTGCTGATCGGCTCGGGCGTCATGAACGCGCTCGCCCAGGTCGAGAGCATTCCGGCTCTGGTCGGAACCCCGCACGGCCGCCTGCTGCTCGCAAAGCTCGCCCTCCTCGTGCCGATCCTGGTCCTGGCCTTCGTCAACCGCACCCGCGTGCTGCCGGGGTTATCGGCGCCGAGGGTCATGCGACGGCTGATCGTGTTCGTCGCCGTCGAGGCGGGTCTCGCGCTCGTGATCGTGGCGCTGGCCGCCGCGATGACGCTCACGACGCCGGCCCGCCATGCGGCGCCAGTCTGGCCGCTGCCCTTTCGGCTTTCGCTCGAGGAGCTGCTCGATGCATCGGTGAGGTCGCGCGCGCTCGTCGGCAGCCAGCTCGCGGTGGCCGGTGTCGTCGGGCTCCTCGCCACGCTGCTCGTGCGTCGCCGGCGATTCCTCGTGCTCGGCGTCGGCCTCGCGCTCGTCGCGGTCGGCGCGGGCACAGGTCTTCCACCACTCGTCGTCGACGCCTATCCAACCTCGTATCGGCGTCCCTTGGTGACATACAACGCGGCGTCCATCGCGTCGGGCGCTGCCGTCTATCGAGAGAGCTGCGCCGGATGCCACTCCGCGCGATGGCTCACGTCGGCGTCGAACGCGCGACGTCACGCCGGCGAGCTGTTCTGGCTCGTCAGCAACGGCATCACGGGCGGCGACATGCCCGGCTTCGACACGCGTCTGACCGAGGCACAGCGCTGGGACGTCATCAACTACATGCGCGCGGCGGGCGCCGCCGCAGCCGGCCCGAGCCTCGGCCCCCAGATCGAGCCTGACCGCGCGTGGATGATTGCGCCGGATTTCCCGGTCGCCGTCGGTCCGCTGACGCCTGGCGCACTGCGCGACTATCGCGGGCGGCGGATGGTGTTGCTGGTGATCTACACGCTGCCAGACTCACGCGCGCGTCTCACTGAGCTGGCACGGATGTACGACGTGTTGTGGGTCACGGGCGTGGAGGTCATCGCGGTGCCGACGCACGGCTCGCCCGAGGCTATCGCCGAGCTCGGTGCCTCTCCGCCCATCCTGTTTCCCGTCCTGACCGACGGCGCGCGCGAGATCGTCGTCGCGTACGGCATGCTCGCGCCGGGGCCGCACGCCGAGATTCTGATCGATCGCCAGGGCTACGTTCGTGCGATCTGGCGCGGCGATGGCGGCGCGGTGCAGGCGCAGGTGGAACAGCTCAACGCGGAGCGAAGCCCACCGCCGTTTCCCGATGATCACGTTCACTGAGGGGATGGAGGTTTCGTGATGCCGGTGTGGCAGGTTGCCGTGATGCTGAACCTCGTCTTGGCCATGGCCGTCGGCGTCGGCTACGCCGGCTGGGGGCGGCGCGCCGCGGCGCTCGATCGCGAGCTGGACGCCGCGCACGTCCAGGCGGAGCGGCTCGAGCGTGAGCGGCAGGCGTGCGCCGGGGGCGCGCACGCCGGCGAGCAGCAGTGGGACGGGCGCGGTGTCGTGCGCGCCGTCTATCCGCAACTGCTGATCATCACGCACGAAGAGATTCGCGGGCTGTTGCCGGCGAGAACCACGAGCTTTCGCGCGGCGTCGCGCGGGCTTGGCGCGTCGCTCCACGTCGGTGATCCGATCCGATTCGCGCTGCGCGGGACGGTCGTCGACGACGCGGCCGTGGTCGCGGTCGAGCGCTGGTGAGCTAGCGACTCTTGAGGAAGTCGCCGAGGGTCATGCCGAAGCCGCCCTTCTTGGCGCTCTCCTTGATATAGGCCTGCGTTTCGGCCTGCTCCTCGTGCGCCAGCGCCTTCTCGCGGGACAGCCGGATGCGCCGACCCCCTTCTTCGATGCCGAGCACCAGCACCTTCATCTCGCTGCCGGTGGGAAACATCTTGCGATGATCGGCACCGCGCGTCGTGCCCAGCTCGGCGTTCGGCACCAGTCCGGTCTGACCCGGGCCCACACGCACGAAGACGCCGAAGGTCTCGACGCGATCGACGGTGCCCGTCAACACGGCGCCGACCGTGACCGCCGATTCCAACTCCTGGCCGATGGCCGTCCCTTCCGGCGCGAGCGCCAGAGCGATGCGGCGCTTGGCGAGATCGACGTTGACGATCATCACTGCGATGTCGGCGCCGGCGGCAACCGATTCGCGCATGGCCCCCGCGCGATGGCGCGGGATCTCGCTGGTGTGCAGCAGCCCGTCGACACCCGGCAGCAGCTCGACGAACACGCCGAACTCGGTGGCGCGCACCGCGCGTCCGCGCACGATCTGCCGCTCGCGTAGCCGACCCGGCACCGCGGCCCACGGATCGCCTTCGAGCGCCTTGAGACTGAGCGTGACCTTGCCCCGCTCGTCGTCGACGCGCAGCACCTTCACCGTGACCTGCTCGCCCACGCGCAGCCGGTCGCTCGCGCGCTCCACGCGGCCGTGCGTGAGCTCGGACATCGGCACCAGCCCCTGCACGCCGCCCAGGTCCACGAAGGCGCCGAAGTCGGCGAGCGAGACGACCGTGCCCGGCAGCACGGCATCGGGCAAAAGCTTTTTGCGCGTCTCTTCCGCGGCCTTCGCCGCCTGCTCCTCGAGCAGCGCGCGGCGCGAGAGCACGAGGTTGCGGCCGCCCTCGGCAAACTTCGTCAGGCGGAACTCCAGCACACGGCCGACGTAGTCTTGCTCGGAGTCGACGCGTCGCAGGTCCATCTGCGAGAACGGGCAGAACGCGCGGAGGCCGCCGACGGTGACCTCGTAGCCGCCCTTGATGACGCCGGCGACCCTACCCTCGACCGGCACGCCGGTCTGCGCCGCGACCGCAAGCGCCTCACGCGCCTGCGCGCCTTGCCGGAGCCGATGCGAGAGACGAATCTCGTCGCCCGTCGCCACGACCGTGGCCTCGACGTCGTCGCCGACCTTGATCTTCAGCTGCCCCTGATCATCGGTCAGCTCGGCGCGATCGATCCACGCCTCGCCTTTGCCGCCGACGTCGACGAACACGTGCTCGTCGCTGATCTGGATCACGCGGCCCTTGACCACCTGACCGCGCTCCAGAGCGCGGCGCCCCTCGTGCCGGGCGAAGAGGGTGGCGAAGTCTTCTTCGGAGTCGATATCGCTCATGAGCGGACGAGATGATTATTGCGCAGCGCGCGGCTCGGCGCTACTGTCGCCGCCGTGTGTGCCCCGTGCTGCGTTCAATGGTGGCGCGCGTTGGACGGCGCAGCGAGTCGCCGCGACTTCGTGAAAGGCGCGCTCACGTTGCCGCTCATTGCCGCCGGCTGCGCCACATCGTCGGCCAGCCAGGCGTCGGGCCGCGCGCTTCTCGACGAGGTCGTGTCGATCGACGTGCACTCGCACCCCGCGCTGTTTCAGACCTATTCGCACACGACGATCGCCGAGCATGCGCGCGCCGTCGAGTCGGGCAAGCTCGGCGGCGCGTTTCTGACGGCCGTGGGCGACGGCGCCGCGTTGGGGATCCGGAACAACGGCATGCCGTTCGCGGCACGGCAGCCGGCGTCCGGCGTCCTGCTCGAGTCCGCGTGGCGACAGCTCAGCGTGCTCGACGGCCACGCCCGCACGCTGGGCATGCGCCCGATCCTGCGCGGCGCGGACCTCGCGGGCGCGACGGCCGCGCGTGGCCGCATCGCGATCATGTCGGTCGAGGGTGCGGACTTCCTGGAGGGACGGCTCGACCACGTTCAGGGCGCGTACGATCGCGGCGTGCGGTCGATCCAGCTCGTGCACTACCGCGTCAACGAGCTCGGCGACATCCAGACCGAGCCGCCGGTGCACAACGGCCTGACGCCGTTCGGCCGCGACGTGGTGCGGGAGATGAACCGTCTCGGCATGCTCATCGACCTGGCGCACGCGCCGTTGCCGGTCGTCAAGGGAGCGGTCGACATCTCGACGCGGCCGATGCTGCTCTCGCACACGAACATCGAGGACTACAGCGGGTTCGCGCGCTTCGTCTCGCGCGAGCACGCGCAGCTGGTGGCGAGCGCCGGCGGCGTCCTCGGCGCGTGGCCGATCTCGATCCGCCCGGGGAGCTTCTCGACGTTCATCGATCACATCAAGCGCATGGTCGATGCCGTCGGGGTCGACCATGTGGCGATCGGCACCGATCTGGCAGGAATGAGTCCGCGTGCGGCGCTGTTCACCGACTGGGCGGAGTGGCCCTCGATCCCGGCGGCGCTGCTCGATCGCGGGTTCGCGCGTCAGGACGTCGCCAAGATCATGGGCGGCAACGCGCAGCGGCTGCTGGAAGCGACGCTACGCTGAGCGGCTAGTCGTCATCGAGCGGCGCGGTCGAGGCCGGGATCCCTAACGACACGCGGCGGCACTCGTCCTCCCAGATGCGGTGGCAGCGGCCGTGGAAGCGGAGGATGCGTCCGTCGGGAAACCGATAAGCGACCTGCGCGCCGCGCGTATCGCACGCCGCGCAGGTGACTGCGCCGATCGCGGTGTCGGCGTTGATGTGACCGGTCGGCGAGCTCGGCCGCCCCGGCGCGGTCAGCGGAGCCACGGCGCGCGGGAGCGTCCCGGCCGCCATCCGCTGACGGATTCGCTGCGTCAGCTCGTTACGATCCACGCTGATCAGCTCGACGCCGTGGCGAACTCGGTCGTCATGACCGGCCGCGTGTCACCCGCGATGTCACCGCCCCGACCGCCGGCACGCACGCGCTTCGTCTGACCTTCGAACACCGCGCTCTCCTCGATGATGAGCGCTGGCGTCTCGAGGTCGCCGCTGACGCGCGCCTGCTCGCGGAGCTCGATGCGCTCCGTCGCCACGATGCTGCCGACGACTTCGCCCTCGACGATGACCACGGGTGCGTGAAGCCGGGCCTCGACGTGCCCCGGCCGGCCGACCGTCAGCGTGCCGGTCGCGTTGATCTCGCCCTTCACGCGGCCGCTGACGACGACGCTGCCATTGAAGTTGCAGGTTCCAACGACCTCGGAGCCTTCGCTGATGAAGGCCATCGAGGGTTCCGACACGGTCTGGGTGCGACGTTGAAAGCGCATGGCGTGGACCGCAGGCAAAGGCCGCGCCAGATTTTCCGCCGCGCGACGAATCGCGCCGAAGCCGCGGAACCCGCGATTTTTCGGGCGTGCGCGAGACCGGGACGTCTCAAAACGTGCGCGTTTGTCATCGCGGCTGTCATTCGCCATGACAAGCCGACATCCGCCATGGAGGCGCTGTGTGCCACATCGCCTCGGCCCACAACCGAATGCGTGAAGAGTCGCGTACTTCGGTTTGGCATAACGCTTGAACTATCGTGCCGGCCGGCCGCGCCTACCCGGCGCAGACCGCGCGCTGTTGGACAGGCGGGGTAGGACGCGGGGGATGTGGCCGTGCACTCGAACCCGACGAAAGGAGTCCAGCAGTGCTGAACGACACAGAAGTCAAACGAATCATCGACGCGATCACCGAGTATCGCGAGCTGGTTCAGCAGTCCAGCGAGATGCGCGACCAGCTGGAGTCGCTGCAGAAGCGCTGGTCGGCGTTGAAGGCCGAGCGTGACGGGCTGCGCACCAGCGTGGACGCCCTTCACCAGACGCTGGCGCAGATGAAAGTGGACTATCAGGCCGTCATGAAGCGCATGACGGATCTCTCCTCGACCGAAGACACGGTGCTCGACAACGTCAAGTTCCTGATCGACGAGCTCAGCTCGGTTCTCAAGAAGCACGAGGGATAGCCGTCATGCGCCTGCCCGGGTCGCCACGCCAACCGCTGCCCCCGCCTGAATTCGCGGACGAGAGCCGCATCGCCGCGGAAGGACAGAAGGACGGTGAGCGGAACATCCCAGAGATGGGGTCGTACACGCCGGCGCCGTTCGAGCAGGCGCTGATCGCGAACGGTGAGCAGGCGGTGCAGCAAATCTACAAGGCCGCCTCGATGAGGATCTCGAAGTTGCGGCCGGTGGTCGAGGCATACCAGCGCCAGCTCGACGAGCTCGAGCGGCGCATCCGGCCGATCGCCGACGGATACCGGGCGCGCGCGGCGGACCTCGGACGTGACGCGACGATCGTCTTTCCACCCGTCTTCCACTGGGCGCTGATCATCTTCCTGGCCGTGGGTGAGTTTCCGCTGAACACCGTCGTGTTTCGCCTGTTCGGCGAGGCCGAGTACCTCACCTACGTGATGGCCTCGACGCTGGCCATCATCATTCCCCTGATCGGCGTGTTCATCGGCGTCCACGTCCGGCACGCGATCCCCAAGCGCGTCGGCAACATGCT
>DAIRVP010000018.1:0-47406 GCA_036802765.1 Candidatus Rokuibacteriota bacterium | reverse complement strand
CGGCGAGCACCCGCAGACTGTCCGAGACAGTTGCGACGAGATCCGAAATGTCGACGACCGTCCGTGTCATTGGAATGCGCCCGGCCTCTGCGCGCGTGAGTAGCAGGAGATTCTCGACGAGCCGCGTGAGCCGATCGACTTCCTCGAGCATGCTGGCGACGACCTCACGATACTCGTGAACGGTCAGGGATCTCTGGAGCGCCACCTCGCCCATGCTTCGGATCCCGGTGAGCGGCGTCCGCAGCTCGTGCGACGCGTCCGCCGTGAAGCGGCGCAGTTGTTCGAATGCGGTGTCGAGCCGCGACAATGTCTCGTTGAACACGCCGGCGAGGCGTCCGAATTCGTCTCGCGGATCGTCGACAGGCAGCCGAGCGCTCAGTGACTCGGCGGTGATCCGCCTCGCCGTCTCGGCCATCGCACGAACCGGCGCCAGCATGCGGCCCGCGAGCAGGTATCCGCCTGCCATAGCCAACGCCAGCGCGCACGGGATGCCCATAGCGAAGACGATGGCAAGCGTCCACAGCGTCTGACGAACGGCCGTCTCGTCGCGCGCCACGCTGATGCGATGGGTGGCATCAGCGCTCGTTCTCGTTCGATACGGCTTCGACACCGGCGGGGGCCAGCTCGAAGTACGGTAGATCACCGTCTGGCCTTCGGCCACCTCGAACAGGGCCATGCCCATTCGATGGTCGAGCTCGCCCAGGTCTCCAGTTTCTTCGCGATACACCTTTTCGATCGTCGCGAGATCCTGTCCGATCTGCTCGTCGAGCGCACGATACAGACGCGTGCGCACGAACAGCAGCGTGCCCGCCGAGAAAAGACAGATGACGAGGGCCAGCACCCCCGCGTGCCATAGCGTGAGCCGCGCTCGGACACTCGGCCCGGGGATCGTCATCCGCGATCCCTGCGCAGGATGAATCCCACGCCGCGGACAGTGTGAAGGAGCTTACGCTCGAACGGATCGTCGATCTTGCGCCGGAGGCGGGCAATGGTGACGTCGATGACGTTGTCGAACGGCGTCGCGCGCGCCGCGATCCGCCAGACGTCGCGGGTCAGCATCTCGCGCGACACGACATGGCCTCGATGCCGTAATAGATACTCGAGAACCTCGAACTCCTTGACCGTGAGCTCGAGCGGCTGCCCAGCGCGAACGACCGTGCGCGTCACGAGGTCCATCTCCAGATCGTCCTGGTGAAGCTTGAGGATCTGATCCGGCCGTCCGCGGCGCAACAGCGCGCGAATCCGAGCGAGCAGCTCCGGGACGGCGAACGGCTTCACGAGGTAGTCGTCGGCGCCGCTGTCGAGCCCGCGCACGCGATCGTCGATCGTGTCCTTCGCGGTGAGGATCAGCACCGGCGTCTGCAGCCCGCGCATGCGCAGTGTGGTCAACACCTCGAGTCCATCGCGCTGCGGCAGCATGAGATCGAGCACCACGCAATCGAAGGATTCGTGATTGACCAGAAAAAAGCCTTCCTCGCCGGTGGCCGCCACACGCACGTCGTAGTGCTCGGCCTCGAGTCCTTCGCGCAGCGCTTTGGCCACCTTCTTTTCGTCTTCGACGACGAGGACGCGCATCGTACGCCGCACTATATCGGCCCTTCCATCCCGCCGCACCTGACACAAATGTCAGAAACTCTTCAGTGGTGGCGCATGACGACCGTGCCGATCATCCACCACAAGGAGGTCGACATGGGAAAGATGCTTACGATCGCGGCCGTCGTTCTCGTCATCGCGACCACCAACCCGTCGAACAGTCCCGCGCAGTCCGACCCAGGCGAGGGACGCGAGACGCTGACGCGTGCATTGCGGGCGGCATGGCTGCCCCTCGAGAGCGGACTTGCGGCGAGCGCACGCGAGGGCACCCCGTTGTCCGCCAAGTACGAGATCGACGACGGCGCTTTCCAGCTCTCCGTGTACACGTGGAAGGTCGACGCATACGCCGGTGACTCATTCAGCGAGGTCATCGTCGACTACAACACCGGCGGGGTCGCGAAAGTCGACGCCATCACCGACGGCGGCGACCTCGCAGCAGCCCAGAGCCAGAAGGCGGCGATAGCGCGCGCCAAGCGCTCACTGGCGGATGCCACCGCGGCCGCGGTGAACGCGAACGCCGGCTGGCGTGCGGTCAGCGCGATGTCGAAGGTGGATGGGAGCGGACCGGTGGCCGAGGTTACGCTTGTGCGGGGCGACGACTGGAAGGTCGTGACCGAGCGCCTGGACTAACAGGAGAGGAGGTATTCATCCATGAAGTGGACAGTGGGAATGCTCCTGTTGATGTGGATCGCAACGTGCGCAATCGCCGCAGGGGAGACGGCCACGATGAAATACGACCTCGGCGCCGAAAATCCGAACTGGAAGTTCGTGGCGGGCCAATGGGTTCGTCGTCCGTCCGGGGGACGTCAAGTGCTTGCCCAGACCGTCGAAACGCAGCCGTGGGCCGTCGCCGTCCTCGAGGACAAGAAATTCGCCGATCTCGACGTCTCTGTCCGCTTCCGGCCCGTATCGGGCAGGGAGGACGCCAGCGGCGGCATCATCTTTCGCGCGAAGGATGGCCAGAACTATCTTCTCGTGCGAGCCAATGCGCTGGAGAACAATTTCCGCCTCTACACGATCGTCAACGGCAAGCGGAGCACCATCGCGTCGGCCAGAGTGAACGAGCCGAAGCTCGGCGCCTGGCATACGATTCGTGTCGTCGCGACAGGACCGAAGGTCGAAGCCTACCTCAACGGTGCTCGACTGCTGGATCACCAGGATAAAACGTTCACGCAGGGATGGATCGGGCTGTGGACGAAGGCCGACTCCGTCACCGAGTTCGCCGACCTTGAAATCACGGGAACCATCGCGCCCTGATTTCGCCATTCGTCGATGCACCGCCGCCGTAGCCCGTCCGCCGCGCGGCGGACGGGCTACGGCCACCTCCCGCACGGTACATCCGCGGCGGACTCGCCGCGTGGTATCGAGTGGGCGGCGCCCGGGCCGTCCGCGGACTGCCAAGCGCCTAGCGGGCCGGCTGGACCACAGCCTGACGGATGTCGTGCAGATGGTCCTCCATGCGCGTCAGCCGTGCGGCGAGCTGCGTGATCTCGATTTCTGCCTTGCGGTTGACGGCGAAGTCGAGCTCGCTGCGGAGCCGGTCCTTCGCGTCCTGGCGGTTCTGGCTCATCATGATGACCGGGGCCTGGACGGCGGCCAGCATCGAGAGGAACAGGTTCAGCAAAATGAAGGGGTACGGATCCCACGCGCGGGCGGCGAGCGCGACGTTGATCCCGGCATAGGCGACCAGCACCACCGCGAACGAGGTGATGAACGCCCATGAGCCTCCGAATTGGGCGACCCTGTCGGCAATCGCGTCGCCGAACGGAAGCTGTTCGTCGATGACCTCGTTGGGATTCCGCGCCGCGCGCATGCGCACGAGGTCCTGCGCGGCGCGGAACTGACGGCCGATCATGGTGAGCATGTCGAGGCCGGCCATCGGCTTGCGTTGCAAGAGCTGAGCGATGTCGGTGCGGTCGATCTCGACGGCGGCCGTGTCTTCCAGCGCGATCGCCGTCGTCTGGTGCGGGGAGGCCGACAACATCGACGCCAGCCCGAAGATTTCTCCCATCCCGGGCCGATCGATGACGACCTCCTGGTTGTCTTCGTCCAGCATGACGACGTCGACCTTACCCCGCACGATGACGTACGCGCGCTCGCCGGGATCGCCGATTTTGTAGATGCGCTCTCGAGCGCCGAATCGCCTGAGCTCGACGTGCTCCGCAAGGACGGCACGCTCGTCCGCGTCGAGCAGCGAGAAGATCGGAATATCGGCGAAGACCGTCGCATCGCAGGCCATGATCGCCCTCCCCGACGGCCATCATAGAACGGGCGGCGGCCCCCGCCGAAACAACGCGCGCTAGCGAGGAGCCTCGACGAGCTTCCGCAGCGAGGTAACGGTCTCGGCGAGGCTGGCGCTCTCGGCGCTGCCGGTGACGAACCCGGGCATCATGGTGCGCACGGCAATGGCATAGGTGACGAGGCTGGCGTCGCGGGCGTCCGTTGGATCGACCTGCCAATAGCCCGAGTTCTCTCGAAAGAGGCCGTGCGGGCGCCCTTCGGCGAGATGCCATTCCACCCGTCGCCGCCCCGGATCCGGATACTTCTCCATATAGAAGCCGAACGAGATTGGACCGACGGCGACGCGGTAATGAACGATCACGTGACGCTCGTTCGCCTCGACCACGTCGGCCGAGGTGACCCGCGGGTAGTAGCGCGGGTGACCGCGATAGTCCACGATGACGCGCCACACCTGCTCAGGTGAGGCTCGTAAGATCGCGACGGCCGTGCCGCCGCGGGCCGCCGGGCTCGCTCCGGGCGGCAGCGCATCGGTCACGACCACGTCGCCCGCCGCCAGGCGGCCGCTCAGATCCTCCGGGGCGCCGGCGACCGGCGCTATTCCGGCCAAGGCGACGAGCCACCCAGCCAGGACGACGAGCCCGGCCCTCGAAGTGACTGTATTCATCACGATCAGCACTGCATGACGACGCGTGCGGGTACTTTCCGCAGCGTGACGCTGTTCGCGGAGAAATCCGCGGTCGGGGTGCCATCCACTTCGACGGCCACCAGCGGTCGCGGAAGCGGTGGCTGGATCTCGAGGCCTCCAGGGGGGTGGCGCAGCCCCGGTGAGAGATCGAGCTCGATGGCGCGTTCGCCGCGTCTGCGCAGCGTGTAACGAAGTCGCCCCCACCAGGTCGGCAGATTCTCGATGCCCACTTCACCGGTGTCGAGCCACGCGTCGGAGATGCCGGCCGCGAGCACCAGTGCGTCATCGGCCGGGCGCTCGTACGCAAACATGCCGAGCACTGCGAGAACGAACTCCGCGCCGATCCAGGCGTGCGGTACGTCACCGAGATGCCCGGGGCTGCGTGGGTCACGCCACGAGATTTCGGGCCACTGGTTCCACGCCCGCGGTCGGCGGTCACCGAGGAAGAAGGCGAGCAGCTCGTGCGCGTCGGCGCGACGGCCGAGCCTCACCAGCGCATTGATGATCCGAAGCTCATACGCGGAGTAGTTGTTCCAGTCGACCTCGCCGTCGCGCCGCCGTCGTAAACCGCGCAGGTATTCGTCGAAGGTCCACGTGAGGGTCTTCGACGGGAGGCGTTGCGGCGCGTCAGTCGTGGCGACCGCGGTGGCCGTCGCGGTCGGATCGAAGTCCGCCCATTCCACCGAGCCGGGGACGTACGGGAGCGCGCGCGTGACGATGGTCGTCTCGATCGACTCGTAGAGGCAATCGTGAAGGGCATCGCGTGACGCTTCGATCCGCTCGGCGTCGTCCGCATCACCGAGCGCGCGGGCCAGTTGCACCGCGTCGCCGAGCCCGCGGAGCGCCCAGAAATCGTCCCAGTACGAGTGCACCGGTTGCGCGAGATAACCCTCGTGGCTGACGGACTCCGGCAGGATCCCGAAGCGTGCGCGCTTGTCGGGCTCGCGGAACTCCGGCTTGACGCGTTGGGCACGTAACGCCTCCAAGTAGGAGACGGCGCCTCGCGCGGCAGGCCACAGCCGTGCCGTGAAGTCCCGATCGCCGGTGAAGCGGAAATACTCTGCGAGCGTGAAGATGAACTGCCCGTGGCTGTCGTGCTCTGGCAGCCAGTCGGCGCCCTGGCGGTCCACCACGCAGGGCACGTTACCGTCGGCGGCCTGATAGCGCGCGTACCAATCGAGAAAGTCGCGCACCTCGTCGTTGCAGCCCATTCGCAGCAGCGCCGCCGACATCGTCGCGCCATCGCGAATCCACGACCGCGTGTAGCGACGCGGGCCGGGCTGGATTGCGGGGCCGTCGCGGTTGACGAGGATGTGCGCGGTGGCCGTCCGCACGGCGTCCACGCACGCGACGGCGCTCTCGGGCAGGCGCAGAGTGACGGCGCCGAGCTTGTTCTCCCAGTGCCGTGTGACTTCGGCCAGCGTGGTGGCGTCTGCGGCACGGATCTCCGCGCCCGCCACAGGACCGAGCGCCGGACGGTCGGCGAACGGTACGGTGACGTGTACGTCCTCAGCGGCGCCGGGCGCGACCTCGAGATCCCACGCGAGCGCGCCCGACGCATAGCCGAATCCGTCTTCGACGTGGGTGCGTCGCGGCAGCTCACCGCGAACCAGATGACGCAGGACGCCGCCCTGCTCGAACGCCGCGGCGCCGAAACCCGACGGGGGCGTGAGCGGCACGACGCGCAACCCGGTGTCGACGACCACTGCGCCGTCGCGCCAGGTGAGTGAGCGAACGCGCGAGGGTCCGCCGAGCCCCTCGAACGACTGCCATGGCGGCGTGACCTGGAACGGCCGCAGCGCGACGAAGAGACGCAGGCGTTTCGGCGCCGCGCCGTGGTTCACGACGCGATAGGTCACACGCGCGGCGGGACCGGCGCGATCTCTGACCGCGAAAGCCGTTGTCGTCAGACTGAGATCGCGATGGCGCCACGTCGACGACGGGATCGGCAAGTAGCCGCGCGCGAGCGTGATCGCCGGCTCGACATCCGCCCACGTGACCAGCAGGCCGTCCGTGTACAGGAAGGGCTCGAGGGAGAGCGATCCACGCTCGGGCTCCAGCATGCCCTCCTCGTTCAGGATCGCGGCGCTCGAGCCGCCTGCGATGCCGACCGGTGTCCAGTACGACTGCTCGCGGTGTAGCCAGCGCGGAAAGTGGCCGCGGGGCTCGGCGGCAGCGACGGCGTGAAAGAAGTCGGCGAGCGACCGGGAGAAGTCGAAGGAACGTACGTCGAGCGTGCGGATGCCGAACGCCTCCGCGCCGGCAGCGGCCTCGAGCAAGTGGAGCCGCAGATGGCGTGAGCGACCACCGCCAGACAGGTAGACGTAACTTCGGTCGCCTTCGGCCTGACGCGCGGACCAGAGCGTCGTCCATGTGACGCCGTCGACGGAGGCCTGGACATCGAACGCTCGTGCCTCCGCGCCGGGCTCCCAGTCGATCACCAGTCCGCCGTACTCGTGCTCGCGCCCGAAATCGAGCGCGATCCACTGTCCCGTCGCGCTCGATGCACTCCGCCAGCTCGTTGCTGGCGACGCGTCGACCGCGAGCTCGGGCTCGTGACCTGGCGCGGCGCTCGAGGCCTGCACGCGCGGCGCACCGGTCAGCGACAGATCCTCGAGCCGCAGCTCGGCGATCCAGATCGAGCCGCGCCCGCCGGGTCCGGCGGCGATCGCGATCTCGATCGCTCCGAGCTCACGCAGCGGGCCGCCACCCAGTGGCCCCCACGCGAACGAGACCTCCGAGCTGCGGATTCGAAGGAGCTGCCACGCGTCCGGGAACTCGAACGCGTCGCGGTTCCACCACCAGACATTGCGACCGGTCGGATCGGCCAGCTTGATTTCGAGCCGATTCGCGGGTGCCGCGCCGCGGATCTGCAGCTCGATCGTCCACGATTCCGGCATCCGCTGGGCGACCGGCTTGCGTGCGACCACGAAGCCGCCTCCCCCCTTGAAGTCGTAGTTCAGGCGCAATGCGGCGCCGATCGGGCCGGTGTCGTGGGCGAGCAGCAGCTGCGCCTGACCGGACGCGACGGCGCTCCACCCGGAGATGTCGCGAAAGTCATCGAGGATCTGGGCGGACATGGCGGAATCAGCCGAGCTCCACGACGAGCTCGTTGCGGCCGTCGCGCAGCGCCTTGCGGAACGCCTCCATCATGACCACGGCGCCGCCTTCGCGGTATCGGTTCGATTCGCGCGTGAACGGCAGTGGAGTGCCATTGCACACCAGCGACTTCGGCCCGTGCCCATGCTGTCCCACACGGTAGCGCAGCTGAACGTTGCGACCACCGATGTCCACGCTCGCGCTGAGGCCGTCCAGCGCGCGCGGCATCACCGGATCGATGGCGATCGACGAGCGGCGCAGGCGCAGGCCGAGCAGGCACTCGCGGATGAGTCGCACCGCGATCCCCGCGCCGCTCGAGTACACGCGCCAGCCGCCTTCTACGCCGATCGTCCCGCTGCGCACGGCTTCGTAACGGGTCGACGCATCGTAACGGTCGGCGAACTCCGCGTCCGAGCTCGACGTGTAGCAGTTGGCCTGGCGCGGCCGCGCGTTCGGCACCGCGGCGCACAGCCCTATCGGGTTGGCCTGGCGGAGCGCCTGGAAGAAGGCGTCGGCGTCTCCCAGATGCGCCATCGCCTCCGCACAGCGCAAATGGGCATGCGTGTAAAGCAGGCCGATCTCCCGACCGAAGAACGTGCTCGTCTCCGCGCGCTGAAAGCGCTGCTGCAGGCCGCCGTGGTACGGCAGCGGTCGATCGAAGAGCCGGGCGCCGTCGGCGGCGAGCAGACGGCGTCGAATCTCCGTGGCGTGCCGCTCGGCCTGCTCGCGTGTGAAAAGGTTGGCGAGAATCCCATGGCTCATCGGCAGCAGGCTCGCGTGGATGCCGGTGTCGCGGTCGTCCGGGTGCAGCCACGGATCGATGCCGCCGTCGTCGCGGAAGTGAGCGAGTCCCATCACGACACCGTTCGAGACGAGCAGTCGCTGGAAATCGTCGTGGATCCCCGCGAGAGCCGCGCCGACCGGCGCGGCGAGCGCGTCGCGGCCCACCGCGCGTAGCGCCGTTTCCAGGGTCGCGAGCGTCTGATAGTGCAGCGTGACGGTCCACGAGCTGCAGAGCCGCGCGGCCAGCGCGTGGTCCACCGGCTGGAGCGAGTCGTTCCAGTCACCATTGCCGTAGGCGGCGAGCCGCGTACCCGGAATTACTCGCCGCGCGATCAAGGCGAGGGCGCGGTCGACGTGCGTGGCGATGGTGCCGCGCTCCGCCTTGGTGTCGCCGTCGGGATGGAAGAACGGCAGCTCTTCGTCGAGCACCGCGGCATCGTCCGAGACGACCAGGTACTGCGCGAGCGCAAGCAGCGGCCAGAAGACGATGTCGCCGTGCGAATCGCCTGCGCGGATGCTGCGCTCGCGCTCGAAGAACATGAACCACTGCGGCCAATCGCCGTCCGAGTTTTGATTTCGGAATACGCGCAGCAGAAGGTCGCGGATCGGCTCGACGCGGCCGAGTGCTTGCAGCAGCTCGACCGGGCCCTGACACACGTCGCGCACACCCCACCCTCCGCCCGAGTACTGCTCGAGTCCGCGCGGCGCCAGATGATGAATCCACGCGTCGTGGACGAACCACGGCAGGATCGCGTGCAGGTTGGCGACGTCGGGCGAGGCCGGCGCCTCCATGACGAGCGAGCCGTTGACCCCGCGCCAGAAGCGCTGCGCGGTTGCGGCGTCGGCCGCGTGCTGATCCCCTGGCGCGCCGGGAGCCGTCGCCGGCTCGGGCATCACGAGCTGGCCGCTGATCCGCAGCCCAACCGATGTGCTCGGCGCAGTGATCAGAATGACGAACGGTTGTCCGCGCGAGCGGCCGTCGGTAAACAGCAGCTCGTCTCCACCGACCTGTTCGAGCACGGTTCCCTCGGCCGTGTCGATGCGGAATGCGCCGTTGGGAAAGCGCCGGCCGACGTCGGTATCGGCCAACGTCGCGATGCGCACGCCACGCGCGTCGCGCGTCCAGCGCGCGGGCATAGCGTCCGAGCCGTCGTCGCCGTTCAGCGCGACGTGGTTCGACACCAGGAAACGGCGCGCGGGCCCGGCGACCACACGCGCAGAGAGCCACACCTCGTGACGGTCCACCGCCGCCCAGCTATTGATCTCGAGCAAACCGCTGGCGTGCTTGTAGAGCCAGCGCGCGCCGCTCGGCGTCATCGCGAACGCGGAAGGGAGCCCGAGCAAGTGCCAGCCGCCGTCGATCTCGACGAACACGCGCTGCCCGTGCGAGCGAAAGAGCCCGAGATAGGAGTGAGTCGTCGACAGAAAGCGATTGATGCTCACGTGACCCTGGGTCAGCATCGAATGGAACACGCCGCCCATCCATTGCGTCGTCGTCAGTGAGGCCTCATCGGGCTCGAGGCGGTCGCCCGTGCGGAGGATCTGGCCGTGCGGCCGGAGGCTTGCGCGTTCCTTTGCGGGCAAGACGACGTGGGTGTCAGCTCCGGCGAAGAAAGAGAGCAAACGATCGCGCTCGCGCTCGACTGCGTGTCGCTCTCCGCCGCAGAACGCATTCAGCTCGCCATCGTTGAGCTCGGAAACCTCCACGAACGGGCGTGCACTGAACAGCGTCGGCGCCGGAACGGTGCCGATGGGGACCGACGGCGGGGCCGGAGCCGTTGCCTCTGGGAGCGCTAGCGCGCGATCCACGAATGCGAGGTCGCTCGTCGCGCTTGCGCCCGCATGGTCGGGCTCGAGCCAGCCGAAAAAGCCGAGCACTGCGCGCGCGCCCGGCTCGAGCTGCCGCGGAGCGTTCTGGATCACCGCGAGCGAGTGCTCGTGTTGGCGGCGCACGCCGGGCAGGCTTTCGGCTTCGAGACCCACGGGAGCGCCGCCTGCGCGCGTCGCGAGCCCGTGGAACTGAACCGCATCGGTGCAAAAGCTCGACGCAGTTGCGAGCGAGCCGATCAGCGCCCACGGATGACGCCCGCCGACGGAGAGATTCTGGCGCGCGGCGAGCATGACGCCATGCGTGGGATGCGTGAGCGGTGTGTGATCGACGTACTGGCTGACGTAGTACTCGTTGAGGCGGACGGCGCCGTAGTCGGTCAGGGCGATGTCTTGCGCGTAGAGCAGGTCGATGGTCTCGACCCGACGACCGCCATTCTCGATGGCCACGTGCCAGAACCACGCCGGCGCCGAGGCCGCCAGCCGGAGCGATACGTGAAAACGGAGCCCCTCCCATTCGCCGGCGACGTCGAGGCCGTGCTCGTCGACCCGCACACGGCCTGGACTGTGCGGACCGAGCAGCGGGGTCCACTGGATGCGCGCGCCACGCCGGCGCAGAAAGAGATTGGCAGGCCCGCCCTCGATCTCGTTGCCGAGAAACGCGTTCACGATCACGTCGTGGTGGTCGATGCGGCGGATCGAGCCGTTGGCGTTGACCTGGAAGACCAGTCCCGAGGGCGCTGCGATCCGGATCGGTTGATGTTCGTTCATGCCGCGGGCTCCTGCTCCAGGGGCCATTGTGCGCCACTTCGTCCAGCGCGTCGTTGTAAGCGCTACCGCGGAATACGCCGGCGACCCGCCCCGTCCACCTCAAGGATGCGCCCGCTGGGTATCGTACGCGCGGTCATACGGCACACCGTTACTGGCGTCTTGGGCTATGTGCTTCGGGCGGAGTCCCTGGGTCGCTGCAGTCAGTGCGGTGGGCGATTCGTTGCCGACGACCCACGCCGCTGGTGCGTCAGCGGACACAGGATCCATCGAAGCTGCGTGAAGTACGCGATGGAACGCGAAATCTGTCCGATCTGCGGGATCTACGTTTCGGCGTCCCCCGTACCCGATCGCCGATAGGGTAAGATGCGCGACGACCGATGCGGCTGTATGTCGCCGCTCCACTGTTCACGGAGGCCGAGCGGGCCTTCAATCTCGTCCTCGCGCGTGCGCTCGAGGCCGCGGGTCACGACGTATACCTGCCGCAGCGCGACACGCCTGAGACCGAGGCGGCGGACCGTGTCAGCAGTATCTTCTTTGCGAACCTCGCGGCACTGAGGAGCGCGGATGCGGTGGTGGCCGTCTGTGACGGCTCTCAAGTCGACGACGGCACCGCGTGGGAAATCGGGTACGCCTACGGCCGGAATATCCGCGTCTTCGGGCTACGAACCGACGTGCGGATCGTGCAGCAAGCCGACGAGCCGATCAATCTGATGATTCTGGAGTCGTTGGGCCCGCTGTCGTCGACGATCGAAGAGCTCGTTCGCACGATGCGAGGAAACCTCGCCGGCGAATCATGAAAGCTCGTGCAGCAAGTCACGCGCTGCCCGCACATCGGTCGTCTCGACGTTTTCGGTGAACCATCGAGCGGCTTCGTCGAGCACTCGGCGAGCGTCCTCACGGCGACCTCGCTGCCGCCACAGACGAGCGAGGCTTGCCGCAGCCCGAAGCTCGAGAGACCGCGCCTGCTGACGGCGGGCGACGTCGATCGCTCGGACGAAGCACGATTCCACGCGCGCACAATCCGCCTCCGCATTGGCGAGGAGCGCCTCACCGTGGATGCGGTGGAGCTCGGCTTCGTAAAAACGCTCGCCATAGCGCTCGATCCGTCTGAGCGCATCGTCGATCGACGCACGCGCCGCCATGACCTCGCCTCGGGCGATTTCCGCCTCGGCGATGAAGGCGAGGAACGCCGGAGTCATGATCCCGGCTCCGGTGGCTTGCCATCCGGCGAGTCCGCCGCGCATCTCGTGGAGTCCCGCGTCGAGGCTCCCTGATGCGGCCAGTGTCGAACCCCGGACGACGGCGCACAGCGCGCCCCACTGAGGGAACCCGTACTCGGTCGACACCGCGAGTCCCGCTTCCGCCACTTCACGCGCCAGCTCCATGTTTCCCAGCCACCGGAAGGCGAGCGCGACCCAGGCGTGCGCGTTCGCCTGACTGTGCGGATGCGCGAGATGTTTGACGAAGTCGAGGGCCTGTCGTCCGGACTCGACGGCCTGCCGAGGATATCCGAGCGCCCACAGCGCCGCAGTCCTGAACGACAGTGCGCATGCTCGCGCATCATGGCCGCCGAAGGTGAAGGCCAGTGAGTGGTGGCGCTCGATGTCATAGAGGGCCAGGCCTTCGTCGATGTCCTCGATGGCCGCCGACAGGTCGCCCCGGTAGACGTGCGTCGGCCAAAGGGCGTGGCGCGCCTGAAGCACGAGAGCCGGATCCGCCGACGGCCGCGCGCGATCGAGAAGTTCCTCTCCGATCTCGAGCGTCTTCTTCACGTCGCCCTGCAAGATGAGGACACCCCACTGTCCCCAGAGCGCCGCGAAGACTTCGGGCGTGTCACCAAGGCGGTCGCACAGCTCACGCGCCCGCGCGTAGCACCGCTCGACCTCGGGCGCTGCAAACCCGCGGCTTCCAAACAGGACCGGCCCCAATCCCATCAGCAAGGCCAGCTCTTCGCGGTCTCGCTCCGGCGTGTCGGGCAGGCCCGGGATGAGGGCGAGGCCGCGCTCGAAGTGAGCGGTGGCTTCGCTGTGCGCTGAGCGGCGCACGGCGTGTTCGCCGGCGCGTCGCCAATACGGCAGCGCCTCCTCGGCGAGATTCGCCTCGGTGTAGTGGTGCGCGACCAGCTCAGGGCTCAGCTCGATGATGTTGGGAAATCGCTCGGCGAGCACGGTGACGATGCGGCGGTGATACTGCTGACGCGTCGTCTTCAACAGCGACCGATACGCTGCCTCCTGGATGAGCGCGTGCTTGAAGATGTAGTTCGCACCCGGCGGCAGGCCTCGTTGATAAAGGAGTTCTGCGTCGACGAGCCGCGCCAGCTCGCGCTGAAGCGATGTCGCGTCGAGTGGGGAAATCGCCTGCAGGAGCTCATAAGAGAATTCGCGGCCGATCGTCGCGGCGAGCTGAGCGACGGGCTTGGCGTCGGCGAGCCGATCGAGTCGAGCCGTCAGCGAGTCCTGCAGCGTGGCCGGAATGGCAAGAGACTGGAGCGGCGCCGCGAGCTCATATCGATCGCCGGAATCCCTCAGCAGACCGGACTCGAGCACCATCTTCGTGATCTCTTCGACGTAGAGCGGCACACCGTCGGCGCCCGTCAAGACGTGCTGCAGCACCTGCGGCGGCAGAGGCTTGTGGCCGGCGACACTGAGGATCATCTGTTCGGTCGGGTGTCGGGGCAGGCGGGTCAGCGTGATCTGCGTCGTGTGTGACCGCGCCGGCCAGGGCGGCCGGAAGTCCGGTCGCGCGGTGAGAAGCACACAGATCGGCATCGTCGCGGCCTGGTCGATGAGCACCGACAGAAGCTCCAGCGACGAGGCGTCGATCCAGTGAAGATCTTCGATCAAAAGGAGCAGCGGGTGGCGTGCGGCGAATGATCGGAAGACGTCCAGCACGACCTCGATCGTTCGCTGTCGCTGGCGCTGTGGTGACCACGACTGCACGACCGATTCGCCGGAGACCGGGAGCGACAGCAACACGCTGAGCAGCGCCAGCGCCTCATCCCGCGGCAGGCCACATGCGGCGAGCGTACGCTCCAGACGGTGACCGAGCATCTCGGGGGTGTCCTCACGCTCGTAGCCCAACGCTCCCTGAACGAGCTCGGCGACGACGTGCATCGGACTGTGCTGGCGATACGGCGAGCAGCGCCCGTCGAGCCGCGTGTACGGCGCGTCGTCGAGTCGCGCACACACCGTCTGCGTGATCCGACTCTTGCCGATGCCCGCTTCGCCGCTCACCAGCACGACCTGGCCGAGCCCCTCCGCGGCGGCGCCCCACCGCTCCAGGATCAGCGCGATCTCGCGCTCTCGACCGACGAGCGGCGTCGTCCCTGCAGCGGGAAGAAATTCTCCGCGCCCCGTCGGGGTGCGCTCTCCCACGACCTGATGTACTGACTGCGGACTGGCGACGCCCCGCAGCGTGTGAGTGCCGAGGTCACGACAGCTGAAGCGCCGCTGCACGAGACGATGGGTCGCCGCGCTCACGACGACGGTCCCGGGCTCGGCCATCGCCTCGAGCCGCGCGGCGACGTTCGGTGTCTCACCGAGCGCCAACTGCTCGCGTCGGCTTCCGCTGCCGACCTCGCCGACCACGACGAGTCCGGTGTGAATGCCGACACGTACGGCGAGCGCGACGCCGCTCGAGGATTGTCGCGTGTTGAGGGCTGCGACGGCGTCGATGATCGACAGACCGGCGCTCACGGCGCGGTGGGCATCGTCCTCGTGCGCCGACGGATAACCGAAGTACACGAGGAGGCCGTCGCCCAGGTACTGCGCGATGTGGCCCTCCAAGCGGGCGATCACGTCTGCGCTGACGGTCTGGTACGCGCGCACATGCTCCCGGAGCTCCTCGGGGTCGAGGCGGCCAGCGAGCGCAGTGGAGCCGACGAGATCGCAAAACATGACGGTGAGCTGGCGCCGCTCGGCGTCCCGCGGAGCATCGCTGCGTTGTGCGCGTTCCGGCGTGGCCGTGGCCGCACGCACTCGCTGACCACACCCGCCACAGAACTCGTCGCCGGGGTCGTTGACGAACCCACACGCGCCGCACGCGAGTGAGAGCGCAGCACCACACTTGGAGCAGAAGCGGCGTTCCTCGCGGTTCTCGGTTCCGCAGCCCTGACATGTCATCCGGAGGGGCCGCTCCTCGCCATCCTTGCAACCACGATCGGCGAGTCTACTCCATCAGGGGTTGTCGTCACTGCAGTCCGGGGGCCCATTGACCGTCTGTACGGCCGAGCGTAGCGTATGCCCGCGCGCGGAATCGATCTCCGGCATCTCACTCAGACGGTGGAGATCACCATGACCAATTCAGCTCGCTCTGCCGCCCACCCCAGCGACCGTCGCCAATTCTTGAAGGGCGCCGTCGCCGGCGCCACCGGACTCAGCGCGATGCTCGCCGCTCGGCGAGCGCCTGCACAGCCGAAAGGCGGCGTCCTGCGCATCTTACAATGGAGCCACTTCGTGCCGGCGTACGACGTGTGGTTCGACAAATTCGTGAAGGACTGGGGCGCCAAGAGCGGCGTCCAGGTCAGGGTCGACCGCATTCCCCATCTCGAGCTGCCGTCTCGCATCGCGGCGGAGTTCGCCGCCGGATCCGGGCACGACCTCATCTACTTCGTGGGGACGATCCTGACGGGTCTGTATTACAAAAACCTCGTCGACCTGAGCGACGTCGTGGACAAGATCGGCGGGAAATGGGGCGGCTGGCTTCCGTCCGCCGAGCCGATCGCGCGCGTCGAGGGCCGCTGGTACGCGCTGCCCGATTTCTACATCGTCGCGCCGATGCTCTGGCGCAAAGACCTCTTCGACCAGAGCGGTCTCAAGCCGCCGGACAGCTGGGAGCTCGCGCGCGTGGCGGGCCGGACGTTGAAGGCCAAGGGACACCCGTGCGGGATCGCGTTCTCGCAGTGCAACGACGCGAACCTCTTCCTGCGAACGATTATGTTCAGCCACGGTGCCAAGGAGTTCGATCCGTCCGGACAACAAGTGCTCATCGACTCGAAGGAGATGCGCGAAGGGCTGCGGTTCGTGAAGGCGCTGTTCGACGAGGCGATGACGCCGGAGGTGTTCTCGTGGGATGACGCCTCCGACAACCGCTACCTCGCGTCCGGCGTGGCTTGCTGGGTCCACGATGCGATATCCGCCTATCGGACCACCGAGGACACCAACCCGCCGGTGTTTCAGAATACGCATGTCGGGATGGCCCCGCAGGGCTCGCCCGGCCTCCGGGTCTCGATCGCGAACCCGAACGCATACGCGGTCTGGAAGTTCTCCAAGAACGTGGCGGCCGCCAAAGAGTTCCTCGAGCACCTCGCCGACAACTGGAAGGACGGTATGACTGGCAGTCGCGGCTACAACATGCCTTTCTTCCGCGATGCGTACCGGAAGCCGATGCCGATCATCGGCTCGGATCCCAAGCTCCAGATCCTTCAGGATTTCCCGGACATCGTCCGCTTTGCAGGGTATCCGGGGCCGTTCACGACGCCGGTGCAGGAGATCGTCGCCACCTTCGTGTTCCCGGACATGTGCACGCGCGTCGCGCGCGGGCAGAGTCCAGACGAGGCGATCGGGTGGGCGGTCGGCGAGTATCGCCGCATATTAGCGAGGCATCGGCGCAGCTGAGCGTGTCGCCTGACCGTTAGCGTGTTGGTCGGGCGGCCGCTTCGCTCGAGATCTCGCGGAGCCCGCGGACCTTGACGGTCTCAGGCGCAAAGCGCCCGCCGACGGCTACGCCGCCCGGCAAGGGACCGTAGAGCTCGATGCCGATCGACGAGATCGCGCGCGGTCTGTCCTCAGTTGCCTCAGCGAATTTCACCGACACGATCGCGAGAATCGGTCCCGTATCGTCCGGCAGATCCGGCAGCGGCTGACGCTCGAACGTCCTGTCCGGAAACACTCGCTTCATCGCTCGCTGATGGACGTCGCTGTGATACCAGTCGACGAGCGCTTGCTTGCCCTCGAACCACGCGAAGATGACTTGCCGCCCGCTCGATGTCTGTCCGGTTTCGACACCAAGACACCCCGGCGCAGCCTTGAGCGCATTGATGACGCTGGGAAAGGCTGCGGATGGGGCCTGCGCCGCGGCGGTGTTCGCCCAAGCACACAACCCTGCGAGCGCCAAAGACACGACGACCTTCATCGCGAGACCTCCTCTGATCTACCCCTCGAGGATCCAGCCGTACTGTGTGAGGCTCGGCATCGCGCCCTCATCGAGATACGCCGCCTTGAGCTTCGACACGAAATCCGTCGGCACCGCGTTGCGATGCGCATTCGGATCGATGCCATAGACACGTGCCGCATTCAGCCCGAGGATCTGTGCCTTGACGTCCGGCGTGAGCGGGCGATAGCCGAATCGCTGCATCAGCGGCTCCGCCATCGTGAAGCGACGGAAGGCCTCGATCTGCCATTGCGGCGAGCCCCACCAGATCGAGTCCGTTCCCCACAGCACGTGGTCGGCTCCGAGGGTCTGGATCAGCATGCCGAGGACGTGCCCGCACAGCATCGGAGCCGTGATCACCATCTGTCCGAACGTCGAGCCGAGCTCGGCATAGATGTTCGTCAGCAAGGGATTGCGCCGGCGGATGTCGCACAGATCCGTCACCCAGTCGACGCGCGCCGGCGGCTCGAATCGCTCCGGCGGCACGGCGATCCATCCGGCGAGACCGAGGAACGCGGCGTGATACACGATGAAGTTGAGGTCGGGAAAGTCCTTCGCGGCGCGCTCGATATCACGCGGATGCCAGAAGTCGTGCACGCCGCCCTGGAGCGGCAGCCCCTTGTGGAGGCAGATGTTCTTGATGCCGAGCCGCCGCGATGCCTCGAGCATCGGGTAGGCAACCTTGTCGTCGTCCACGCGCCAGGGCTTCGGCGGATCGCCGAATGCGAGGCCGGTGTAGCCCTTCCACGCGCCGATCTTCAGCTGCTCGGCTTGCCGCTTCATCTCGTCGAGATCGCTCGGTCCCTTGTTCGGCGTGATCAGGCCGTGAGCGACGAGCCGCTGCGACGCGGCCAGCTGATTGATGACGTCGCGCGTGCTCGCCATGTCGTCGGGCGGCAGGATGTTCGTCGCATCGGTGGACGACGGAATTCCGCTGAGGACGGCGACCGTCGTATCGCTATCGAGAAAGATTTCCTTGATGTAGTTTGCCAGGTACAGCTCGTCCATCGTGCCGCGATCCTGGGCGAGGGCCGGGTTCCACTGGCGTCCAAGGGCCCGAAGCCTGAGAAGCGGGGGAAACTGTCGCGGTGACGCGACGTGGTGCGTCTGGATGTCGAAAACGAACTGCCCCGCCGGCTTGCGCTCATCGGCTGCCGCCGATTCGAGCGCCTCGACGGGGTCGACGTCGAACACGCGCCCGAAGACCGCGTTGAATGCGAGAAACGCTGCCGCCATGCCCGCGCTCGATTCCAGAAACGTCCGGCGACTCATGCCGAGCCGGCGCGCGTTGCGTGTCGCCGTCGCACCCAGCAGCGCCGCGATCCGTGCCTGCTCTTTCGTTTGCGGAAGTGGCAGATACTCTTCGTTGGAGACAACCCGCGTCGGGATCGGCGAGAAGCCCTCGGTCGCGGTGTCCCATGTCACCTTCCTCAACCAGTGTCGCGTGCTCATGGACTCCTCCGTGGCGCCATGATCGCGCACCGCGGCGCTCGCGCACGGGCAATCTGACGAAGAACACGAACGAGCGGACGAGAGGTCGCTTCTAGCGGACGAACGGCGCTGCTCTCTGTCACTCGACACCTCCGTCGAAAGCGCTATCATGCCGCTGGTACGTCCCTCTGAACGAAAGGTAGGTTCCAGCCAGTTCGTCAGTTACTTCTTGCGTTCGTCATCGCCAGTGTCATCCAGAGCACCTGCGCGCCCGGGCCCGTCCACGCCGGCGAGGTCGCGCAGCCGACTCATAAGACCGTTCTCGGATCGCTTTTTGGGATCAACGAGACCCCGAGCGACGCTGAAGAGTCGGATGAGGAAGGGCGCATCGATCCCGATCGTCCACATCTCCCCGAGGCCAGCACAACGGTTGGAAAGGGCCGCATCGTCCTGGAGTCCGGATATACGTTCACGGACAAAGGGTCGTCGCTGCGATCGCATTCGTATCCCGAAGCGCTGCTGCGAATCGGCATGTTTGCGGAGTGGTTCGAGTTTCGGATCGGTCAGAACTTCCTGACCGCCGACCAAACGGTCGGCGGGCTCCGGACCACCGCGAATGGCGCTCAAGACCTGTACCTCGGCGCCAAGCTCGCGTTGATCGAGCAGTGGCAGTATGTGCCGGAGGTCGCGCTGATTCCGCAGATGACCGTGCCGACGGGCAGCAGGAGCCTCACGGCGGGTAGAGTGCTGCCGGGAATCAACATCGACTGCAGCTGGAAGGTGATCCCGAGTCTGTTCAGCATCGAGGTCGTCATCGCGACGAATCAGGTCCGCGATGACATCCACCAATCGCATCTCGAAGTCACCACGGGACTAACGGGTGTCGTGCAGCTGACGCACAAGCTCGAAGCGTTCGTCGAGTGGGACGCGTTCTACTCCGCATCGGCGCCAGCAGCGGCGAGCTCCCCACGCGATTACGCCGTTGGCGGCCTCGTCTATTTCATTACGAACAACGTGGCGGTGGACGTCCGTGCAGGCGTCGGGCTGACGAAGCAGGCGAATGACTTCCTCGCCGGTACCGGCTTCGCCGTTCGATATTGACGCCGCCGAAGTCGAAGGTTCCTCCAGACGCCGGGACTGCAAACATTTTCCCAACGTCGGCGGCTCTTCGCCTCTTCGCGCTGTTTGCCCGAACGATGCCCGGCGAATGGCCCGAAGCGTGTCGTCACGCTCGCCGAGATCGCCGAATTCCGACGGAAGCGCGCTCGGCACTTCTCTTGCCAGCCGCGATAACTCCCAGGGTGAACGGCCGCCGGGGTTGGTCGCGATTCCGGGAGGTATCCCGTCATGACAATGACGTTTCGCCGGACAGCGCTCGCGATCTCGATCACCACAGGTCTCGTCGCCGTCGGTGTGCTGGGCGGCGTCGTGATCGACCGGATGCGCTTCGACCGTCACCGCATGACGGTCTTGAAGCCGTACGAGGACGCGCTGATGCGCCGCAATCAGACGCTGATGAAGCTGGAGCTCGCGACCAATGGACGGCATCCCGCGTTCGACGCGCAGTGGCGGCAGGCGCTCCAGGACATCGACGACGCTTGGCAGACGGCGAACCCCGGACGGGCCGTGGCTGCCTGGCACGACGCGTATCGCGCGGCGGTCAGGACCGGACGCTGGGACGCGATGATCGACGTCGGTGATGCCGCCCTTCGTGTCGGCCCGGTTTCGGAATTCCGTGACGCGCCAGATGCAATGGCGCGACGCAGCTATCTGATCGCGTTGTTTCGGGCGCGCGCTCAGGCGTCGCTCGATGGTGTGCTTCGAGCGTGCGAGGGATTTGCGCTGCTCGGCGATCTCCCGGTCGTGAAGCAGTGCATCGGGATCGGCCATGAGCTCGCCAAGACCGATCCCGCCGCCGATAGACGCGTCGTCGCATTCGCCAACCAATTCGAGTCGCATCCGGCCGTGGCCGTCGAGTACGCGACGGCCACGCCGGGACTCTAGGAGCCTGCCGAAAAGCGGGTCGCGAGGGTTCCGTCGAGGCAGATACACTCTACCGGCTCATTGCCGTGGCCTCGAAGGATCACGACACGATCGGGACATTGCACAATTGCGGATCGAGCTGAAGGCGCAAGGCACCGCGGTGATCGGCGTCTATGCCGGGTTCATCGACACCGACATGGCGGCACAGGTCACCGGTGAAAAGACCTCGCCCGTCCAGGTTGCCGAGCGGGCGCTCGATGGCATCCGGCGTGGCGACAAACACGTTCACGCCGACAAGACGGCGGAACGTTTATGGGCGCAACTGAGGAACGATCCCGAACAGCTGGAGGCCTGGGCCCAGCAGCTCTGGGACCAGGGACGCGCGTGGATGGCGTCGTCCGGCTAGAGGAGCGATTCGGCACGTATCATATATATCGTCATGGGGTGGGACTCCCGCATCGAGCCCTGGCTGGACCGTTATCCGGCCCTGCGAGCCATCGGCCACACTCCGCTCGTGCCCGTCGATCTCTTCCGAAACGAGCTGCCGGATGTCGAGGTGCTGGCCAAGATGGAGTGCCTCAACCCCGGCGGCTCGCTCAAGGATCGTCCTGTGCTGCGGATGCTGTTGGGCGCGCTCGCCGACGGCCGGCTTCAGCGCGGCAAAACGATTCTGGATAGCTCGTCGGGGAATGCGGGGATCGCCTACGCGATGATCGGCCGGATGATCGGTTGGCCAGTCGAGATCGTGATCCCGGACAACGCAAGCGCCGAGCGCAAGAAGCGCCTGCGTGCCCATGGCGCCGACCTCGTGCTGACGGACGCCCTGTTGGGCTACGACGAGGCGCTGCGCGAAGTGAATCGCCGCGCGCGCGCCCATCCCGACCGCTACTTCTTCTGCGACCAGTACAGCAATAACGACAATTGGCGCGCCCACTATGAGACGACGGCGGAAGAAATTCTGAACCAGACCGACGGTCGACTCACGCACGTCGTGGCCGGGGTGGGGACGGGCGGAACGATCACCGGCCTCGGCCGACGGCTGAAAGAGCACGACCCACGCATCCGCGTTGTCTGCATCCTCCCCGAAGCGTTCCCCGGCGTTGAGGGACTCAAGCCGCTCGGCCGCGCCGAAGACATCGTGCCGGCGATCCTCGACGAGAAAGTCATCGATGAGCGCGTCGCCGTGAGCGTGGACGCGACGTACGCGATGTGCCAGCGCCTGGCCCGCGCTGGGTTTTTCGTCGGGCAGTCGTCGGGAGCATATCTGGCTGGCGTCGAACACATCGCGCGCCGCGAGCGCCGGGGACGCGTCGTGACGCTCTTCAACGACCTCGGCGAGCGCTACTTCTCGACCAGACTCTGGGACTGAACCGGCAACGGCCTCGCGTCGCCTCGCGCGCCGCCGCCGCCGGACGGGTCTATCAGATAGGTTTCCTCCGAACGACTTCGCCGCAGTTCCCTCCGTCGGTGTTGCTCCGGGCAGATCAAGTCATCGAGTAATCGGGCTCCACCGCCGGAGCCGATCGGGCATGGTGCCCGAGGTGGGGCGAACGGCGACAGCCGAACCGTCGGAAACCGCAGGATTTCGAGCATCGGGTGCAGCGCAGACTTGGCACGCGTCGTGTAACAAGACGCGCAATGCTATTCAAAGGAGGCAGGCGATGAGAACGGCGATCCTGTGCGCCGCATTCATGACCGTAGTGCTGGCCGCTCTGCCGGCCCGCGCGGCTACCGATTCGATCGAATGCAACCCGGCCGTATGCCCGTCCCCCGTGCTTGGGCCCGGTCACCATCTCGACGTAGAGACCCGATAGCGCGCGACAACACCTACAGAGCACTCAAAAACGCGACCAGGTCGGATTCCTCCTCCGAAGTAAGGACGAGCCCGAAGCGGTTTTCGTAGAACCTCACGGCGTCCAACAGCGTCTGCGCCGAACCGTTGTGAAAGTACGGGGCGCGGGCGAACAAACCCCGCAGGATCGGTCCTTGATCTCATGGCGGTGTCTCCTCTATGAAGCGGGCAATTCCTCTAAATGGAGGAGTCGCTCTGCTACTCTTCGACGGAGCCGATCCGCACGAGGGGAGACGACCATGCAGCTCGAGTTCCTGAATTTTCCCGCAGCGCCACCGCCGCCGCCCACCGCGGCGTACAGCCACGCGGTCCGTAGCGGCGAGTGGCTGTTCGTCACCGGGCAGCTGGGCGTCGATCCGAAGACAGGCAAGCTCGTGCCCGGCGGCACGGTGGCCCAATGCCGTCAAGTCATGCAGAATCTCGCCATCGTGCTCAGCGGCGCGGGCACGAGCCTCGAGCACGCGGTGATGGCGCGCATCTATCTGACTGACTTCCGCGATTACGAAGCGGTCAACGCCGAATACGCGCGGCACTTTCCTGCGGGACGTCTGCCGGCCAGGACGACGGTCGGCGTCACCGCTCTCGCACTCGGCAGCGCCGTGGAAATCGATCTGATCGTCCGGGGGGCGTGAACTTGCCCGCGAAGCTGACTGCCGCGGAGCTGTGGGTCGACGGCTGGGCCGAGGGCGTCGACGAGTACTTCGAGCGCGGATGGAGCGATGGCCTTCCCGTCGTTCCGGCGACCGAGGAAGCCGTGTGTCGCTTCCTCGAAGCCGCCGGCCATGAGCCCTCCGACGTCATCATCACCGAGCCCGTGCGCCGCCGCACGATCACGGCCGAGAAGGTCGCCATCAACGCGGTGCTTGCCGGCTGTCGGCCCGAGTACATGCACGTCGTCCTCGCCGCGCTCCGCGCGATGGGCGATCCCGCATTCACGCTGCATGGCGCGATTACGAGCACAGGGGGATCCGCGACCTTGGTCGTAGTGAATGGCCCGATCAGACAGCGCCTCGGCTTCAACAGCGGCACGAACGTCTTCGGGCCGGGAGCGCGAGCGAACGCAACCGTGGGCAGGGCGATTCGACTGATTACTCTGAACTGCCTCGGCGCCCAACCCGGCGTGCTCGACAAATCGACGCAGGGGCATCCCGGGAAGTACAGCTACTGCATCGCCGAGAACGAGGACGAGAATCCGTGGCAGCCGCTTCACGTCGAGCGCGGGTTCCCTCCTGAGACGTCCACGGTGACGGTATTTGCCGCCGAGGCGCCGCATAACGTCCTCACGCACTACGGCGAGACGGCTGACGCGATTCTGCTGACGCTCGCCGATACCATGGCGAGCCTCGGCAGCTTCAGCGGCGGTCAATCGTTCGTCGTGCTCGCTCCCGAGCACGTCAAGATCCTGGCTCGCGACGGCTGGACGAAGCCGCGGATCAAGGCCGAGCTCTATGCGCGCGCTCGACGCACGCGCGCCGATCTCAAGCGTGCCGGCAAGCTCGCGGGCGCCGTCGAGCCGGGAGACGACAGCGCCTGGGTACACCGCGGCAACGACCCTGAAGATATTCACATCGTCGTCGCGGGCGGGGGCGCCGGCGGGCACTCGGCATTCATTCCCTCCTGGAGCCGTTATCGAAATTCGCTGGCCGTCACACGGGAGATTCCGTCATGAGGATCAAGATTCTCGACCCCACCATCGCCGCAGAGCGCGCCGACAGCGTCGTCGCGAAACGTGTCGCCGACCTCGACGGCAAGATTCTCGGACTGCTCAGCAACAGCAAAGTTAACGGCGACCATCTCCTCGATCTCGTGCATCAACGATTGGTGGCGCGCTATCGGATCGAGGGCGTCGTGAGGATGACCAAGACGAGCGCGAGCCGGGTCGCCGACGGCGCGATGCTCGACGCGCTGGCGCGCGACTGCGACGTCGTCGTCACCGCGATCGGCGACTGAGGGTCCTGCAGCACGTGCAGTTTGCACGATGGGATCGAGTTGGAGCGGCGGGGAGTCCCGACGGCCGTCATCTGCACTGAGGAATTCGTCGCGAGCGTGAAGGCCCAGGCGGAGATCTGCGGCAATCCGCGCTATCCGTTTGTGGTAGTTCGCCATCCTATCGGCAGCCTCACGCGCACCGAGCTGGACGAGCGCGCGCTGAACGCCGTGCCGGAGGTGATCGCCATCCTCACCGGAGCATCGTGAGACGAGTCAGCGGTCTCGCCAGACCTCCTGGAGCCGCCCCCAGCCATAAATAGAGTGATGGGGCGTCAGGTTCTTCACGTGCGGCCACACGGTGAAGTAATCGAGTCGCCAGGCGAGCACCGGCCGAATCGCGGCTTCTTCGATTCGCTTTTGAATGTCCGCGACGAGCGCCAGGCGCTTCTTGGCGTTCAGCTCCTGGGATTGCTCGTCGATGAGCCGCGCAATCTGCTCGTCGCAATACCCTGAGTGATTCCTCGGCGAGCGACAGGCGAAGTACTCATAGAAATTCGCGTCCGGATCGTCGGGCTCGACGCCATTGCGATCCGTGCCGATCTGAAACTCGCCGCGACTCTGCAGCGGGTGCCACTGAGACGATTCGACCTGTTTCAGGGACACCTCGATGCCCGCGCGGCGTAGCTCGCTCACGACGAACGAGCCGAGGTCGGCGAATGCCGGGAGTCCACGCGTGAGCATCTCGAGCTTCAGCGGTTGCCCCGGGCGGAACCCCGCTTCGGCCAGAAGCGCTCGCGCCTTTGCAGTCTCGTCGTCGGCCAGACCGTAACCTGGCATCGCGCGCATGTCGGCCTCGACGAGCCCCCAGGTGCCATAGGGGGCGGGAGCCATCGACGTGCCGATGACGGCGCCACCCTGATAGACGGCCCTGATCAACGCGCGCCGGTCGACGGCGCGGCTCACGGCCTGCCGCACCTTGACGTTGTCGAAAGGCGGCCGCCGGGTGTTGACGATGAGATGGTCCACCACGCTCGTGCCAACGGGAGTGATCACCAGCCGGGGCTCGGCTTTCTTGAGCTGGTCGGCGATCGGCTTGGGGGTTTCGCCGGGAAACGCGACGTCCACGCGACCCGCCTGAAGGGCCGCCGTCGCCGTGCCGCGCTCGGCAATGATGACGTAGCGCAGACCATCGAGATACGGCCGACCCTTCACGACGTAGTCGGCGTTCTTCACGTACTCCACGAACTCGCCCTTGCGCCACTCCTTGACCTTGAACGGTCCGGTGCCTACACACCCGGTGCGATAGCTCGCCGCCGGCACATGCGCGGCGTAGATCGGCGTGAAGCCGGAGGCGAGCAGCAACAGGAACGACGGCTGCGCACGCTTCAGTCGAAACACGACTGTCTGTGCATTGACGACGTCGACCCGCTCCACATTCGCGTACCAGTCACGGCGCGGATTGAAGCGCAGCTTGCTCCGAGCGTCCGGGGCTTCGTGAAGCAGGTCGAACGTGTGCTTCACGTCGTGAGCGCTGAACGGTCTCCCGTCGTGCCACTTCACGTCGTTGCGGAGCGTGAACATGAGGGCGCGATGGTTGTCCTGCCAGGACCAACGCTCAGCCAGCTCGCCGATGATCGTGTCGGCGCTATGCGTCGGCTTCGTCGGATCGAACAACACCAGGTTGCTGAAGCATGGCATGGCGGGCCACATCGTCGAGATCGTCGTGGTTTCGTGGATCGCGAAGCCCTGAGGCAAGTCTTCGCGGAGCCGGAGGGTGAGCCAGCCGCCGGATTTCGGCGTCTGGCCCTGCAGGGGGGACGCCGCGAACACCGCCAGGGTGATCAGGCCTAAGCCAAAGACGTATCGCGCTCTTCTCATCGGCTCCCCCGGCCGGGAACCATACAAGGGGCACACTGCGCTGCGCAACCGTGCGCGCGATTGCTGCCGTCACGAGCGCCGCGGCGGCAAAGTCTGGAACGAATCACCGGCCGCGACGTTGGCATCAGTGATCCGACTTCCCTCGGGAGGTGTCACGATGCTGAAACGGGTGGCGTTGTGGTTCGGTGTCTTGGGCGCGGTCAGTGTGTGCGTTGGGGCGATGCTGAGCGGCGTGGCGGCCGAGGACAAGCGCAAGCCCGTCGTCATCGACGGGGTGAGCTACGCCGACCATGGAATCAAAGATGTCCGGAAGATGTCGAGGCTCGAGCTCGAAGCCGACGACTATTACTTCTCGCCGACGTTCCTCCGCGGCAACCCCGGGCAAACCTTGACGCTGGTGATGGAGAGCGAAGGCCGGCAGCTGCACAACATCACGATCGCCTCTGCCGGGATCGACAAAGACATCCCGCCGAAGGGCAAGCTGCAGTTCGACGTGACGTTTCCGGCGTCGGGCGTTCTGATTTTTTCCTGTAAATACCATCGAACGCTCGGAATGAACGGCCAGCTTCGCGTTGGTGACGGTGCGCCGGTCGGCGCGCGTTAGGCGCCTCTTTCGCGTCGATCTGGCCGATGGTCGTGGGACACGGCGCTGCAGAGCGACGCCGTCATGCGAACCCGCACGCTCTGCACGATCCTGCGGGTTTTCTGCACCGCGGAAGGCGCGGGCCGAGGCGCCTCACTCGCGCGGTGGTTGCTCAGCGCCATAACGATCTGATCCACAAGACGATGGCGCCCGGGAGTCGTCGACGGGCGGGCGCCGCCACGCGTGGCCCTGGTCTTGCTCTTTTTCGAGGACGATGTCGGCGAGCTTGCACTCCAAGGTTTCCATCGTCATCCCATGCTTCAACCAGGGCCACTTCCTCGGCGACGCGATCAGCTCCGCCATGGCGCAGGACGGCGTCATCTCCGAGGTGATCGTCGTCGACGACGGGTCCACCGACGACACCGGTCGTGTGGCGGCGACGTTTCCGGACGTGCGCTACATCCACCAGGAAAACGCCGGCCTCTCGGCGGCCCGCAACACCGGGCTGCGCGTCGCCACGGCAGATTACGTGGTGTTCCTGGACTCGGACGACCGCCTGCTCCGCGGCGCGCTGACCGCTGGTGTTGTGGCGCTGACACTGAATCCCGAGGCCGCCTTCGCCTACGGCCGACACGTCAACATCGATCGATGGGGAGCCGCCTTGCCGCCGAGTCCGACCATGGCGCTCGGCCCTGATCCGTACGCGACCCTGTTGCGCGGCAACTGCATCGTGAACCCGGCGGCGGCGATCTATCGGCGGTGGATCTTCGACCGGCTGGGCGCGTTCGACACCCAGCTCACGGCGGCGGAGGACTATGATCTCTATCTCCGCATCGCACGCGAATTCCGGATCGTCGCCCACGCGGCGATCGTCGTCGAATACCGTCGCCACACGGCCGCGATGTCGGCGGATCCTGCGCGGATGCTGCGCAACACGCTGCGCGTCGCGCGCGCGCAGCGACCATGGGCGTTGTCCACGGAGGCGAGGCGCGTCGCCTGGCGCGACGGCATCCTGAGCTGGGAGGATTACTACGGACGACCTCTGGCGTGGCGCGCCGGCAAGCGCCTGGCCGAGGGGCAGTGGTACTCCGCGGCGAGCGACGTGGCGACCATCGTGCGCCATACGCCCGGCCTGATCGTTCACGTCATGCTCGCGCGCGCGCGGCGCCTGCGGATGCGGAGCGCGGCCGCGACCGCATGACGTTGCCCAGCATCATCCAGCCCACGCGCGGCCTGGCGCGACCAGATCTGCACGCGCTGTGGCAATTTCGCGAGCTCCTCTATTTCCTCGTGTGGCGTGACGTCAAGGTCCGCTACAAGCAGACCGCGCTGGGCGCGGCATGGGCACTGTGTCAACCGCTCATGCAGATGGTCGTGCTGACGCTGGTGTTCGGCACGTTCGCGCGCCTGCCGTCCGATGGCTATCCGTACGCGGCCTTCGTGTACGCGGGCCTCGTTCCGTGGACGTATCTGTCGACGGCGGTGGCCGCCGCCAGCACCAGCGTCGTCGCCGAACAGGCCATACTTACCAAAGTATGGTTCCCGCGCCTGCTCCTGCCGCTCGCGGCGATCGTGCGCCCCGCCGTGGACTTCGCCCTCTCGCTCGCGGCCGCAGTCGTCCTTCTGGCGTGGTATGGCATTCATCCGGCGGCGCGGCTTCTCGAGCTGCCCGCGTGGCTCACACTGGCGGCGGCGACGGCGGTCGGTCTGGGGCTATGGCTGTCCGCGCTGCACGTGCGGTTTCGCGATGTGCAGCACGTGATCCCGCTGCTGCTTCAGGTCTGGCTCTTCGCGTCGCCTGTGGCCTATCCGGTGTCGCTCGTCCCCGAGCGGTGGCGCTGGCTGTACGGGCTGAATCCGGCCGCGCAGGTCATCGAGGGCATGCGTGGAGCGCTTCTGAACAAGCCGAACCTGATCATGGCCGACCTTCCCGCCTGTGTCGCGCTCGTGAGCGTGACGCTGCTGGCCGGCGCGCTGTTCTTCCGCTCGATCGAGCGCACGTTCGCCGACGTCGTATGAGCGACATCGCGCTTCGCGTACACGGAGTCTCCAAGCGCTATCTTCTCGGCGTGCCGCCGCCGACGACGCTGCTGCGCGAGCACGCGGCGCTGTGGGCGCGTCGCATGCTGCAGCGACGGCGGGCGCCGGCGCTCACGGAATTCTGGGCGCTCCGTGACGTCAGCTTCGACGTTCGCCGCGGCGAAGTCGTGAGCCTCATCGGACGGAACGGTGCCGGCAAGTCGACCCTGCTCAAGATCCTCTCGCGCATCATCGAGCCCACGCGAGGCCGAGTGGAAATCCATGGCCGCATCGGGAGCATGCTCGAGGTCGGAACGGGATTCCATCCGGAGCTCAGTGGGCGCGAAAACGTGTATCTCAACGGCGCGATCCTCGGCATGCGCCGCTGGGACATCGCTCGCCGATTCGACGAGATCGTTGCGTTTGCCGAGATCGAGCGGTTCATCGACGTCCCGGTCAAGCGCTACTCGAGCGGAATGTACATCCGCCTCGCGTTCGCGATCGCGGCACACGTCGAACCGGAAATCCTGATTCTCGACGAGGTGCTGGCCGTCGGCGACGCCGCGTTCCAGCGCAAGTGCCTCGGCAAGATCGGAAGCGTGGCCCGCGACGGCCGCACCGTCCTCTTCGTGAGTCACGACATGAACGCTGTCACTACCTTGTCGCAGCGCGCGCTGTGGCTGGCCGACGGCTGCCTTGTGGACAACGCGCCCGTGCGCGACGTGGTCGGACGTTATCTGGCGACGCTCGCGGTCGACATGCCGCGGGGCGAGCGCGTCCTCGCGGTGCCAGATGACGTTCCCGTCGGGATCACGGCGGCGCGCACACTCGGCCCGGGTCTGGAGCCAGTCGACGTGCTGCCGCGCTCGAGTGCCGTGCTGGTCATGCTCGACGGCCACGTGCGCCGTCCACCGCGCGACGACGAGGAGTATTTCGTTGCGCTCGACGTGCATGGCGCGGACGACGGCCGGCTGTTCCGAACGCACAACGTCGAGCAGCGCTGGTTCGCCGCCGTCCCGCGCGAGCCGGGAGCGTTCAGGCTTTCCTGCACGATCCCGGCGGAGTTGCTGATTCCCGGACGCTATCGCCTCGGCCTCATCGTCGGCATCGCAGGCCGCCAGCATGTGCAAGAGGTCTATCCGCTGCTCGAAATCGATGTTGTCCAGGACCGACTGGTGGCCAACGTCTGGTCCGGCCACGTCGGCGTTGTCACGCCGCGCTGCGAGTGGAAGCTGATGGACGCGTGATGGCTTAGTCCTTTGTCTCGGCGCTATCCTTCCTTCGTCGAATCGCCGCCGCCTGCCGTTTTGGGGTATAGAAAGACGTCGGCCACGACGGGCCCCCCACCAGGCTGCGCCTTCTGATAACGAAAGGTGATCCAGATGACAAACAGCCGAGATGCAGGCGTCAAGATGTACGGTGCGGCCGACGCTCTTGCCACGGGCCTCGCGGGTGAGACGGTCGCGATTCTGGGATACGGCTACATGGGACGGACGGCCGCGCTCAATCTCCGTGACTCCGGTGCGAAGGTCCGGATCGGCAATCGGGAGGACGAGTATGCGGTGCGGGCGCGCGCGGAAGGCTTCGAGGTCGTTCCCATCGCCAGCGCCGCCACCGACGACATCGTGTTCGTCCTCTTGCCGGACGAGGTCATTCCGAGCGTATTTCCCACGGACATCGCGCCCGCGCTGAGGCAGGGAGGCGCGATCGCCTTCGCATCGGGCTATAGCCTCGCGTTCGGACTCATCACGCCGCCCGAGATCGTAGACGTGCTCCTCGTCGCCCCGCGAATGGCAGGCGAATCGGCCCGCAGTCGATTCCTCGCGGGCCAGGGGTTCTGGGCCTATGTCGGTGTCGAGGCCGACCGCAGCGGACGCGCTCACCACCGGATGTTGGCGCTCGCCGGCGCTCTCGGGGTGTTGCGTGCGGGAGCCATCGAGATGAGCGCCAAGATGGAGGCGGCGCTCGATCTCTTCATCGAGCAAACCGTCGGCGCTGTCCTCGGGCAAGCCATCATGATCGCGTTCGAGGTCGCGCGCGAGGCTGGCGTTCCCGCCGAGGCCGCGGTCCTGGAGATGTACATGTCCGGCGAAATGGAGACGGTCTTCGAGTCGTTTCGCAAGGCCGGCTTCTATCGAGCCTCCGAGGCGCACGGCTCGACCGCGATCTTTGGCGGTATCACGCGCACGCTCGAAATGGACCACGCCGCCATGGCGGCGAGCTTCCGCGCGGTGCTCGAGGACATCCGGAGTGGCGGCTTTGCGCGGCGCTTCCAGGACGAGGAACGAAACGGTTATCCGATGCTCGAGCTCGCCCGCGAGATGATGCATCGAGACTGCGCCATCACCGCCGCCGAGGATCACGTGCGGCGCCTCGCGTCTTCACCGCCCCCACGCATCGACGGCACAGTCGCGGGCACGCGGCCCGATGTGGTTGCGGTTCCCGCAGGCGGCCAATGAGAGCCGGCATCGTCGTCGTTGGCGTTGTCGCGCTGACGGTTGCGGCGATCGCCACGCCAGATTGCGTCGCTGCTCAGTCGACGAGTGTGACGATGGTCCGCGTGGACACGTGGGACGCCGTGCCGGACGGCCCGCTCGATCTGTCGCGTGATTGGCGGCTGAATCCACGTGCGCCGTCGAAAACGTTCCGCTGGCCGCCCGCGGTCGTCGTCGACGGCGCGCAACGAGCGCTGCGTCTGAAGACTGATCGCGAGACCATGAGCATCTGGCGGCTGGTCCAGGCCGATCTGCGACGCACGCCGCGCCTGACATGGGAATGGAAGGCCGTGGCGCTCCCGGAGGGAGCAGACGTGCGGAAGTCCGGGCGCAACGATCAAGCCGCGCGCGTCACGGTGCTGTTCGAGGGATGGAAGTTGATCTCCTACGTCTGGGACACGCAGGCTCCCGTAGGCACCGAACTTCGCCCCGACCAGTTCGGGATGGTGGACCGGGTGCTCGTCGTGGTTCGGTCGGGCTCCGCGGGATTGGGACAGTGGCAGCACGAGGCGCGCGACGTGTGGGCCGATTACCGGCGCCTCTTCGCGGAAGATCCGCCGGCCGTCAAGCTCGTCAGCGTCGAGAGTCACTCCGACGACGTCGAGAGCCGAAGCGAGGCCCTCTTCGGCCGCATCTGCTTCGAACCGTGACAGGGCCGCGTAATGGCGTATCTTTCTGCCGGCCATGCCGAGGGCATTCGACTACGACGCCACGGACATCTCGCGAGCCTACGCGACGGCCAGGAGGCTGACCGAAGAGCGCCGGCGGGTGTGGCGCGGACATCTGAGCAGCGAGCTCGGGGATTGCCACCTGCGGACGATCATCGATCTGGGATGCGGGGTAGGGCGGTTTTCATTACTTCTCTGCGAGCTGTTCCGCGCTCGGGTGTACGGCATCGACTCGTCAGAGCGTATGCTGGCCACAGCCAGCGAGCAGTCCGACGCGCGACGCATCACGTGGCTTCGCGCCTCCGCTGACGCCCTCCCGTTCGGCGAAGCGGAGATCGATCTCGTCTTCATGTACCTGGTCTACCACCATCTGCGCGACCCGCTCACGGCGTTGCGCGAATGTGCCCGCGTGCTGACGCCATCCGGGCGTCTGCTCGTGATCAACGCGACGCTGGAGATCCTCGACTCGCTTCGGTGGCTGCCGTTCTTCCCATCCGCACGGGGAATCGATATCGCACGGCTTCCCGTCCGGAAGACGCTGTCCGATGTGGGCCGAGAGGCTGGTTTGTCCCTTATCCGTCAACGGACCGTCGCGTACCCGGTCGCGTCGAGCCTCACCGCCTACGCTGACCACGTCGCGACGCGAACATTCTCGACGCTCCAGCTCGTGCCCGACGAGGAATTCGATCGGGGAGCCACCGAGTTCCGCCGCTGGTGCACACGGCAGGATCGCGGACAGCCGGTGGAGGAGGTCATCGACGTGTTCCTCTTTTGCCGCGAACGATGAGAATCTGCGCCGGCGCCGTGTTGGTGCGTGGCAGCGAGATTCTTCTGGTCCGGCGATCGGACGACCGCCCTTTCTATCCCGGCGTCTGGGATGTCGTCGGCGGGCACTCCGAAGGCGGCGAAAAGCCGGGTGAAACGTTGGTGCGTGAGCTCGCGGAGGAGCTCGGCATCGAGCCGCTTGTTTTTGAGCACGTCGACGTCCTGGACGAGCCGCGCCCCGACAAGTATGGGGATGCTCGCTACCATATCTTCGTCGTCAGAGCTTGGAGCGGGGTGCCGCGATTGCGTAACGCAGAGCACTCCGAGTTGCGGTGGGTGACGCTCGACGAGGCGTTGACGTTGCCGCTGGCTCATCCCGACTATGTCCGCCTTTTCCCGGCCGTGCTGCAGAGGCCGCCGTTGTGAAGGAGGCGCCGATGAACGTCATCACAGTGCACAGCAAGCATCACGATCAGGTGATCGATATCACCGACCAGCTCGCGTCGGCGGTCGCGGCAGTTGCCCACGGCGTCTGCACGGTCTTCACACAACACACGACGTGCGCGCTGACGATACTCACGAACGAAGCCGGCATCGCAGATGATCTGTTGACTGTGCTTCGCCGGCTCGTGCCACAGGCGACGACGTACGTGCACGATTCCGCCGATCACGTGCGCGCGCATGTTTTGAGCGCGTTGGTCGGCGTGTCGGTCTCGGTACCGGTGCGTCATGGCCGAATGGCTCTCGGCCAGTTTCAGCGCATCGTGCTGCTCGAGTTCGAGGGCCCGCGTGAGCGCGCCGTCTCCGTCACGACAGCTCAGGAACTAGCGTGAGCCACTTCTTTGCGTATCTCTCCCGGATGCGTTTCATCAGGCGCTGGGGCCTGATGCACAACACGTATCCAGAGAACGTCCAGGAGCACACTCTGCGGGTCGCGATGATCGCTCACGCGCTGGCGATCATCCGTAACCGTCTCTTCCATGGCAGTGTCGATGCCGAGCGGGTGGCTGTTCTCGCGCTCTATCACGACGCCAGTGAAGTCTTCACGGGCGACCTTCCCGCGCCGGTCAAGTACCTCAATCCAGAGATCAAGGCGGCGTACAAGTCGATCGAACTGACGGCGGCGCGGAAGCTCTACGAGATGCTGCCGGAGGCGCTGCAACCGGATTACGCGCCGGTGTTCCTGTCGAACGACGCGGATGCCCTCCACCACGAACTGATCGGCGCCGCCGACAAGCTCTGTGCCTACCTCAAATGCCTCGAAGAGATCGCCGCCGGCAATCAGGAGTTCTCCAAGGCGGAAAAAACACTCCGGGCCACCGTCGAAAAGCTTTCGCTTCCCGAGGTTCGATATTTTCTCGAGACATTTGTGCCGAGCTTCAGGCTGACACTGGACGAGCTCGAGTAGGATGCGACTGGCCGGCGCCATCTTCGATCTCGACGGCACGATCGCCGACACGTTCGCGATCTGCTTCGCCACATTCCGCAACGCGCTTGCGCACGTGTCCGGCCCGGCCCTCACCGACGCCGAGATTCAGGCGCGCTTCGGGCCGAGCGAGGACGGCATGTTCCAGCGTGTGGTGCCCGAGCGATGGCAGGAAGCCTTCGGCGTTTACCTGAGCGAATACGAGCGCCATCTTCCGCTGTGCGCGCTCTTTCCGGCCATCTCGACGGTCCTGACGTCGCTGGGCCAGCGCGACGTTCCGCTCGCGCTCGTCACGGGTAAATCACGGCCGACGGCGTTGATGTCGCTCAAAGCGTTCGGACTCGACGGCGTGTTCGATCCCGTGGAGACCGGCTCGCCTACCGGCGTGGTGAAGGCAGCAGCGATCGCGCGTGTGGTGTCCGGCTGGGGTGTGGCGCCAGACGAGGTGATTTACGTCGGCGATGCGATCAGCGACGTGCACGCCGCCCATGAGGCGGGCGTGCACGCCGTGGCCGCGGCGTGGGCACCCACGGCGAGCCTCGTGGAGCTACGCGAGCTTCGTCCGCACGAGCTGTTCACCGAGGTGGCGGATTTCCACGCGTGGCTGGTGAGTCAGTGCGCCGACTGAGGCTCGCCTGCCGTGCAACGTGACACCGACGCCGTGTCTCCGCAAGAACGCGACTCCGCATGACGGTCCGCCGGGTGATGAACTCGCCCCGCAACCCGCACACGACGACGGCGTATCACCCGAAGAACGGCAACCTGCTTGCGTATCCCCGAGCGCGCCGCGCCATGGGATTCCGGATTTCTCGTGAACCCGGATGACCGGTTCGAAGTTACGTTCGCCAAGGAGGGCGTGTACGACTACTTCTGTCTTCCCCACGAGGGGGCGGGGATGCCCGGAACGGACCAGTGGGTCCAGGTCCCGGAAGCGGCACGCGCCACGTTCCCCTCTATTGCAGCATCATGGCGCGCAAGATCGTCCGCCTGCAGCAGTTCTCGCAAAATCGCGCGTCTGGGCGTACTACGTAATCCGGCGTCGGAGCACGCCGCGGAGGAAGCCTATGCAAAGCGAGCGCATCGCCACCATCGATCACCCGGGACTCGTGATGCGACCGTTCTACGCCATCGGCCGGCGGCTCTTCGGTCAGGTACCGACACCCCAGAAACTCATGGCTCACCGCCCCGCGCTCATGTTCGGCATGGGCGCGCTGTGGACGTCGATCGAATGCTTCGCGTCGCTGGACGGCCGTTTGCGGGCACTGCTGCAGCTGAACGTCGCGCGCTTACACGACGCGGCGTACTGAATGGATATCCGTCACGCCGTCGGCGTGAAGGAGGGGCTCGACGAGGCGACGCTGAACGCGCTGGCCGGGTGGCGAGCGAGTGAGCGGTTCACGGCGCGCGAGAAGGCGGCTCTGGAGCTTTGCGAGGAGATCGTCGCGGACGACCGCGATGTCTCGGACTCATGCTTCGCGTGCGTGCGGGAGCACTTCTCGGAGGCCGACGTGCTGGAGCTCGTTTTCGTCATCGGCTATCAGATCTTCGCCAGCAAATTCGCCAAGACGTTCCGCCTGACGCCACAAGGATTCTAGTCGCGGGAGGCCGAGGATGAGGCGCGTCTTGTTGTGTGGTGTCTTCATGCTCGCTGCGGCCGCCACCGTGGCCGCAGCGGGATGTTCGTCACCGGGTCAATTGGCTATCTCGACGACGTCACCCACGCCCAAGAGCGAGTGCGGTCTCACGCCCGGCACCGCTGGGACGTGGCGGCCCGAGCTGGGTTACTGCGAGTACTGATACGCGGAATCGATGCGAATCACGCTCGGCCGGCTGAGCTACCTCCAGCGCCGGTAGGGCGAGGGGAATTCGCAGAAATCCAGCGCGGCACGCCATACCCCGCCGCTTTGCTCGCAGTCGATCTGGGCAGGCGTCGGCGGCCACGTGATCGGCGCTGCGGTTGGCGTGCCCGGAGCCGCCGGGGCCGACGACGTGGTGGGTGGCGGCGCCTGCGGTAGCTGATTTCCTCTGGCGTGCATGCATTGAGCGTATGCCATGTCGTAGCGACGCTGCGCCGGCACCTGGCCGCCCTGCGTCCTCTCGACCTCTCGCGAGGCGAGCTGACGACAGGCATTGTCGTCCGCCTGGAATTGCTCAGTGGTCTTTCCGCTGCCTGCCAGGACCAGCACGCTCGGACCGGTCGGGATGGGCGCGCATCCCGCCGCCGCTGTGAGCACTGCGACCGCGATGAGCCAACGCTGCATACGGACATCACGTTTGCGAGCCGCGTGCCAGCGCGTTGCGGCACGAGGCCGTCGGACGTCAGCGCCCCGTGGCGCGCTGGGGATCGAGCCAGTCGCGCAAACCGTCCGCCAGCATGTTGAAGCCGAGCACGGCCAGCATCACCGCGAGCCCGGGGAAGACGACCATCCACGGCGCCTGCACCATGAACCCGCGGCCGTCGGCCAGCATCAGGCCCAGTGACGGCGTCGGCGGGCGGACGCCGACACCGAGAAACGACAGCGCGGCTTCGATCAAAATCCCGATCGCCATCAGCACCGACGCCTGAACCAGCATCGGCGTCGCGGCGTTCGGCAGGATGTGGGCCATCACGAGGCGCGGCACGCCGGCGCCCAGCGCGCGTGCCCCGTCGACATACACCTCGATCTTGGTGGCGAGCACGGCGGCGCGAGCCACGCGAGCCATGACCGGCGTGTACACGACGGCCAGCGCGATCGACACGAGCATCGCGCCGGTGCCGAAGACGCTCATGAGCGCGATCGCGAGAAGAACGGCGGGGAAGGCCATCAGCACGTCGAGCGGCCGCATGATGAGCTGATCGGGGAGCCCTTCGGAGTATCCGGCAACGATGCCGAGCGGCCCACCGACCAGTACGGCCAGCAGCGCCGACGTCATCGCCACGCCGAGAGAGACGCGATACGCGTGGACGACGCGGCTCAGGAGGCTGCGCCCGAGATCGTCACGGCCGAACGGCTCGGCCACGCTCGGCCCGCGCAAGGCCAGATCCTTCGAGATGTCCGTGGGACTGCCCAGTGGAAGCATCGGCGCGAGCAACGCGGCGAGCGCGAGCACGCAGACGATGGCGAGGCCCGCGAGCGGCAGCCACGCGCGCCTCAGGTTTGACACCGAATTTTTCACCGGTTTCGTACTCGCGGGTCGACGACGCCGTAGAGAATGTCCGTCGCCAGGTTCACCAGCATGAACATGGCCCCGATGACCAGCACCGTGCTTTGCACCACGGGATAGTTCCGCTCGAGCACGGCGTCGAGCGTCATGCGGCCCACACCGGGCAGCGTGAAGATCATCTCAACGACGATGGCGCCACCGAGCATGTAGCCGACCTGCAGGCCGAGCACGGTCAGGATCGGGATGGCGGCGTTGGGCAGGACGTGACGGAAGAGCACCGCGGGCTCCGCCAACCCCTTGGCGCGCGCGAACTGCACGAACCCGCGCTGCGCCACGTCGAGCACGGCGGCGCGGCTCAGCCGTCCGAGCACCGCGGCGCGGCTGAGCGCGAGCGTCAGCGCCGGCAACACCAGGTGCTGCAGATTTTCGAGCAGACTCTCGCCGACCGGAACGAAGCCGCCAGACGGCAGCAGCCCGGCGCCGAGCGACAGTCCGAGCATGAGCATGATGCCGAGCCAGAAGTCGGGGATCGAGACGCCGACGAGGCCGATCGCGAGTGTGGCGCGGTCGGCGAACCCGCGACGTCTCGCGCCACCGAGCAGACCGAGCGGAATGCCGATCAGCGCCGCGCCGACGGTGGCCAGCAGCGTGAGCTCGAGCGTGACGGGGAGGCGGTCGAGGATCATGCGACCGATCGGCTCGTTCTGGCGGAAATCGAGGCCGAAATCGCCCCGCACGAGCCCGGCGAGCCAACGCATGTACTGCTCCGGCAACGGCTCATCGAGGTGGAAGGCTTCGCGCAGCGCTCTGACACCTTCAGGTGTCGCTTTGTAGCCGAGGACGACCACGGCCGGGTCGCCGGGTACGAGCCGCATCAGCCCGAACACGAGAATGCTCATGCCCAGGAGCAGCGGAACGGCCAGGATCAGCCGCCGCGCCGCGTACATTCAGGCGAGCCAGGTCTCCTCGAACCGCAGCTCGAGCGACGGCAGCGGCACCGAGCCGTAGACGTTCGGCTTCGTCCAGTAGCGCTGGATCTCGTTGCTGAAGATAATCAGCGAACCTTCCTCCTGGAACCAGCGCACGAGGTCCGGGTACATCTTCTTGCGCGCGGCCGGGCTGGTCGTGAACCGAAACGCGTCAATCCGCTTATCGCCCTCCTCGGACTTGAACCCGGAGAAGTTCCACGGCGACGTCGAATGCTGCAGCGGCGAATAGAACATGTCCGGGTCTACCGTCACGCTCCACCACGCGGCCGCGATGTCGAACTTCTTGCCCACGAGCGACTCGAAGTACTGACCCGACTCCATCGGCTGAACGTCGAGCGTGATCCCGACCTTCTTGAGCTGCTCGCGGAGGATCTCGCCGGTCTTCACCAGCACCGGCACCTGCGACTTGACCAGATACGTCAGAGTGAGCCCACTGGCGGCGCCGGCCTCGCTGAGCAGCTGCTTGGCGCGCGCGATGTCGGGGCCGCTCTTGTGCGCGTTCACCCCGGTCGCCCACGGGCTCGGCTCGGGCGTCGGTTCGGCGGTCGCGACGTGGCTGCCGAAGTACACGAGCTTGACGATCTCCGCGCGATCGATCGCCCACGCGATCGCCTGGCGCAGCCGCCGATCGCTGAACGGGGGCTTGCTGGCGTTGAGCATCAGGAAGAAAGGCAGGTACGGCCGACCAGGCGAGGCCTTCGGATCGCGCCCGCGCTCGAGCTCTGGGATCCGCTGCGGCGGCACCGTCTGGATCCAGTTGAACCGGCCGGTTTGGAGCCCCGTCAACCGCACCGTGTCGTCCGCCGGAGCATAGAAGATGATGCGATCGATGTAGGGACGCCCGGGGCGGAAGTACTTGTCCCAGCGCTCCAGCGTGACGTGATCGTCCTTCACCCACTCGACGAACCGATAGGGTCCCGTCCCGATCGGGAAGAGCTTCGGATCCTTTTCCTTGAGCGCCTTCTCGTTCACGATCTCCGTGGCCTGGGTCAGCATCGCCAGCAGCGGCCCGAACGGCTTCGCGAGATGAAAGCGCACCTGGTACTGCCCGACGGCCTCGACGCCTTCCACGGGCGAAAAGAAGATGCGCATCGGCAGCTTGTTCTTGGCATCGAGCAGCCGCGTGAACGTGAAGGCAACGTCCTGCGCCGTCAACGGCTCGCCGTTGTGGAAGACGGCGTTGTCGACGAGGTCGAAGAGCCACGTCTTGTCGTTCTCCTGCTTCCACGACTTCGCGAGCCCCGGGATGAACTGCCCGGCGTCGTCGACATAGGCCAGCTTGTTGTAGACGTTCTGATAGATCTGCAGCGACGAATACAGCTGCGCGTACCCGGGATCCATGTTCACGGGCTTGTCGACGGTCGCGACGCGCAGCGTGCCGCCGCGCTTGGGCGTGCCCTGCGCGAAGGCCGGCAGCGGGCCGCGCGCGGCGAGACCGGCACCGGCCACGACACCGGCAGTGCGCGCGAGCCAGGCGCGGCGGGTGAGACCAGAGTGGTGATCGCTCATCGTTGATCCCTCTCGGCGCCGCTGCCGTGGGCGCCGTCGTACACCACGCCATCCTTCATGACCATGGTCAGGCGCTCGAGCGCGGCCATGTCCTTGAGCGGGTCGCCGTCGAGCGCGATCAAGTCGGCGCGCTTGCCGGGCTGGATCGTCCCGACCTGGTCGTCGATGCGACACGCCTCGGCGCCCCAGCGGGTGCCGGCCAGCAGCGCGTCCGCCGCGGAGACGCCGAACCGCGTGAGCGTCTGCAGCTCGAACGGCATCAGGCCATGCATGCTGTCGGTTCCGCACGCGAAGCGCACGCCCGAGGCGAGGTGGCGTGGAAAGTTTCCCGCGACGATGCGACGCGCTTGACGGACCTTGTCCATGATCGCCGTCCGATGTCCATCGCCTTGCTCGATGCCGGTGGGATGCATGAACACCGCGAACGTACAGATGAGCCAGACCCGGTGCTCGATCATCAGCGCGATGTCCTCGTCGGTCGCCAACGCGCCGTGCTCGATCGTCCGCACGCCTTCGCGCACGGCCAGCTGCAGCCCGGGGCCGCCGTGCGCGTGCGCTGCGGCATACGTGCCGACGCGATCGGCCTCTTCGACCGCGGCGCGGATTTCCTCGCGCGTGTATGCGCTGCCGGTCGGCATGGGACCGGGCGAGCTGACGCCGCCGGTGACGAAGATCTTCACGTGATTCGCGCCGCGTCGCAGATTCTCCCGCGCGCCGCGGCGAACCTCGTCGATGCCGTCGTAGCTCGTCAGCGCGCGACCGTGCCCATTGTCCGCAGCCAGCCCGCGCCCGGCCACGAGCAGTCGCGGCCCGGGGATCACGCCGGCGTCGATGGCATCGCGCACGTCGACGTCGACGAAATGCTCCTCACCCATCACGCGCATCGTGGTGGTGCCGGCCGCGAGGTCTCGCCGCAGATTGCGCGTCGCGGCCAGCGTCTGAGGCACCGGGCCGCGGCAGAGCTGACCGAGCTGGTCGCCCTCGCCCGGGACGAGCGAGGCGTGGCTGTGGCAGTCGATGAAACCCGGCATCACGAACCGATCGCGGAGATCGAGAATGTCCGGGCCCGGCGCGCTCGCCCGGCCGGCGGCGGGTTCGACACTGGTGATGCGGCCGTCGGTCACCACGACCAGCGCGTCGCGTAATGGCGGCGCGCCGGTGCCATCGAACAGCGTGCCGCAGCGGATCGTTCGAACCGCCACGCTCAGGATCCGCCGACGCGACCGCCGTTGGTGCGGCCGCCGTTCACGTGAACGCCGTAGTCGCGCCGCGCCGCCTCGGCCGAGACATAGCCGTCGCGCACGTCGCGCCGCACCGCCTCGGGATCCCGATCTGCGGGTGGTCCCCAGCCTCCACCGCCGCCGGTCATGATCTTGACGACTTCGCCGGTCGCGATCGGATGCTGCGTCGCCTTGCGCACGTGACGAGCCGAGCCGTCGGGCGACGTGATCTCGACGCCATTCACCGCGCCTTCGAGTCCACCGCGAAGACCCCACGGCGGCGTCGCTTTGCGCTCGAGGCTGAAGGTGATGAAGCCCGATTCGAGGAACCGATAGATGCGCTCGACACCGAGGCCGCCGCGGAACTTGCCGGCGCCGCCCGAATCCATCCGAAGACCGTATTTCAGAATCCGCATCGAAGGCACGCGCGATTCGACGACCTCGACCGGATTGTTGCGCGCGGTCGAGCCCGCGAAGATGATCATCGCCGACTCGCCGTCGTAGGCCGGCCGCGCGCCGGTGCCGCCCGCGTTGAGGTCGCCCTGGATGAAGAGCTTGCCCGTCTGCGGATGCGTGCCGAACGCGATGGTCGGCATCTGATCGCCGTACGCGCCGGCGGGGATGCGCTCCGGCAGCGCGTTCGAGAGCGCGCGCAGCCCGAGCTCGATGAGCAGATTGATCGGCACGTAATAGCGCGCCGTCGGCGCCGGCTCTTCAGCCGCGAGCACGGAGCGGCGCGGCACGATCACGCGCAACGGCCTGAAGCACCCTTCATCGACCGGATCGTCGGGCGTCGTGAGGCACTTGATCAGCAGGCGGCACGCGCTGATCGTGATCGCGTCGCCGCAGTTGAACGGCCCGACGACCTGCGCGTCGGAACCGGTGAAATCGACCGACATGCGGCCGTCGCGCACATCGATCGTCATCTCGACGCGGACGGGTTTGTCGAGCGTGATGCCGTCGTTGTCGAAGTGGCCAACCGCGTGATAGGCGCCGGCGGGAATGGCGCTCAGCGCGGCCCGCGTCCGCCGCTCCGACTGGTCCATATAGATGGTGGTCGCCTCGAGCACCGTCTCGCGTCCGTATTTCGCGAGGATCTCGTGAAACGACGCCTCGCCGGCGCGGCACACCGCGATCATGGCCTGAACGTCTTTCAGCGTGCCGCTCTCGATGCGGATGTTCGCGCGGATGACGCGCATCACTTCCTCGTTGAGCTCGCCGCGGCTCAACAGCCGCACCGATTGGAAGCGCAGCCCTTCCTGGCGGAATTCGCGCGAGCCGACCTGCATGCTGCTCGGTACCGGACCGCCCACGTCGGTCCAGTGGGCCTTGACGGACACGAAGCCGGTCAGCCGGCCGTCCCAGAACACCGGCGCGGTCATCGCGACGTCGTTCAGATGATTACCGTTGCCTGTGTACGGATCGTTGTGGATGAAGATGTCGCCTTCGCGGAACGCGTCGAGGCCGCGATCCTGGATCGTCGCCTCGATCGGAAAGCCGAGGTGGCCCTGGAAGACCGGCAGTCCGATGCCCTGAGCGATCATCTGGACGTTCGCGTCGAAGATCGCGCACCCGAAGTCCAGGCTCTCGCTGATGATGTGGTTGTAGGCCGTCTTGATCATCGTCAGGCGCATCCGTTCGGCGGCCGCATTGAGCGCGGCGCGGATGACCTCGACGGTGATGGGATCGAGTGCCATGGCCTAGCCTGCGTCGACCTGGATCATGAGGCAGCCGTGCTCTTCGACCGAGAGCCGGTCGCCGACGTCGATGATCGTGGTCGTCCCCGGCTCCTCGATCGCGGCCGGCCCCTCGATCGTGTCGCCGGCCAGGAGGTCGCCGCGCTGGACCACGCGGTGCTCGACGAACTCGCCGGCCGCCACCGAGTAGATGTTTCGCGTCGTAAACGCGAGCCGGCTTTCGCCTCGTCGCGGCAAACGCGGCAGGCGCGGCCGCTCGATCGGAAATACGATCGCCAGCCGGAGGTTCAGCAGCTGCACGTCCACGTCTGATGCGGCGTAGCCGTACGCGCGTTCGTGCGCGTCGTCGAACTGCTTGCGCAGATCGCCCCAGTCGGCGAGATCGGTCACCGCGACGGTCACCGTGTGCTCCTGGCCGAGATAGCGCAAATCCACCGCGCGGTGTGTGACCGGCGCGCCCGCGCCGGGCAAGATCGAGGCGATCTCCGCCTGCATTTCGGCGAAGCGCGCCTCCGCCCACGCGGTGTCTGTCGCATCGAGCCGCTCGAGGACGGTGCGCACCAGGTCGTGCCGCAGGTCGGTGGCCAGCATGCCCCACGCCGAGAATGTCGACGGCGACGGTGGGATGACGACGCGCGGGATACCGAGCTCACGCGCGATCGACGCGACGTGCAGTGGCCCGCCGCCGCCGTAGGCGACCAGCGCGTAGTCACGCGGATCGAGGCCGCGCCCGGTGCTGATGCTGCGGACGGCAAGCGCCATCTTGACGTCGGCGAGCCGCACGACGCCGGCGGCGGCGCTGGCGTGCGACAGCCGGAGCTGCGGCGCCAGCCGCTCGTCGACCGCGCGCGCGGCGCCCGCGGCGTCCAGCGGCATGGTGCCGCCGAGAAAGCGCGAGCCGTCGATGCGACCGAGCACGACGTTCGCGTCGGTCACCGTCGGCTCGCCGCCGCCGAGGCCGTAGCAGACGGGACCGGGGGCGGCGCCCGCGCTCTGCGGTCCCAGCGCGAGCGCACCGCCGGAGTCGATCCACGCAATCGTCCCGCCGCCGGCGCTGACCTCTCGGATGTCGATCACCGGAATGCGCAACGGCCGGCCGTCGACGTGATACTCGTCGGTCGTCTGCACCATGCCGTTGTCGACGATGGCGCACTTCGCCGTCGTGCCGCCCATGTCGAAGGAAATCACGCGATCGAGCCGAAGGAGGCGCGCGAGGCTGGCGCAGCCGACTGCGCCTGCCGCGGGTCCCGACTCGAGCGTGTGCACGGCACGCTCGCGGGCGGCGGAGAGCGAGGAGGCGCCGCCGTTGGATTGGGTGATCAGCACGCTGCCGCGGAAGCCGCGCTCCGCCAGCTGTTGCTCGAACGTCGACAGATAACGGTCGACGATCGGCAGGACGTAGGCGTTCACAACCGTCGTGTTGGTGCGCTCGTACTCGCGCCATTCCCGGCTGAGCCGATGCGACACGGAGATCGCGACGCCCGGAAGCTCCTCCGCGACAATGGCCGCTGCACGCTGCTCGTGGGTCGGATCCAGATACGAGAAGAGAAACGTCACGGCGACCGACTCCACGCCATCGGCGGCCAGCGCACGCGCCGCCTCGCGCACCGCATTTTCGCTGAGCGGCACGAGCACCTCGCCGCGCGCCCCGATCCGCTCGGGCACCTCGCGGCGGCGGCCGCGCGGCACGAGCGGTGTTGGACGGCGATACAGCACGTCGTACATGCGCAGGAAGTTGCCGCGGCCGATCTCGAGGACGTCACGGAAGCCTTGCGTGGTGAGGAGTCCGGTACGCGCGCCCTTGCCCTCCAGCACGGCATTGATGCCGATCGTCGTGCCGTGGATCGTGAGCCGACAGTCGGCGAGATCGACGCCGGCCTGATCGACGCACGCCAGGACGCCGTCGATCAGCTGAGACGGAGTGCTGAGAGCCTTGGCGTTGACGACCGTTCCCGTTCCCTCGTCGAGCGCGACGAGGTCCGTGAACGTCCCACCGATATCGACGCCGATCCTGAGTGCCACCGCGCGGTCCTTTGGCGCGCGCAGTATACCCGAAGCCCCGCCGCGGCGCCGGAGGCGCAGGCCGACGAGAGATGCTTGCGCGGCGTTACGCCGCGGTCACGCCGCCGTCGACGGGAAGCGCTGCGCCGGTGATGAACGACGCTTCGTCGGACAGAAGGAACAGCGCCGCGTTGGCGATCTCCTCCGGCTTGCCGGTCCGGCCCAGCGGCACCGAGCCGTGGGCGCGCTTCTGCACGAGCTCTTCCGGATCGAGGCCGGCCGTCGACTTCTGATCCGGCCGTGCGACGAACACCCGCAGCATCGGCGTGTCGATCGGGCCGGGACACAGCGCGTTGACCCGGATCTTGTCCTTCGCGAGTCGAAGCGCCAGGCTCTTCACGAATCCGACGACGCCGAACTTGCACATCGAGTACACGGGGCTGAAACCGGAGCCGACGAGGCCCGACGTCGATGCGGTGAAAAGCAGGCTGCCGCCGCTGCGCGCGCGAATCTCGGGAATCGCCGCTTCGGTGGTGATCAACACCGTCCTGAGGTTCAGGTCGATCGCGAGATCGAACGCGCTCAGGTCGATGCCTTCGACGGCCGCCGGCCCCGGATGCCCGACGTGATTCCAGACGAAGTCGAGGCCCTTGAAGCGATTGACGGTGTCCCAGACGATTCGGCGTGAGTCTTCGTCGTTCGTGAGGTCCGCCACGATCCCGTGCGCGGTGCCGCCGGCGCTGGTGATCTCGTCCACGACCCGGCGCACGCCGGCCGCGTCCACGTCGACGACCGCCACCCGGGCTCCCTCACGCGCGAACCGAAGCGCGCCGGCGCGCCCCATACCCGATGCCGCGGCGGTCACGATCCCGATCTTGCTGTCCATGCGCATCTTCGTGGCCTCCTGGCGTAACGCTCTGGGACGTCGAGTCTAACGCGACGAGCCTTGCCGCCAGGGCGCCAATCGAGTCTACTCACGGACCGCAGCAGACCAGCATCAAGAGCAGCGCACCCGCACCAATAGGGAGCCCCCCATGAGGATTCTGAGTCTGCTCGTATCCGTCTGCCTGGTGACGACGCTGTGCGTCGCCGGCGTCGACGCGGTTCCCGCCAACTTCGAACTCGTCACGCTGTCCAACCGCGCCGATCTCGTCAGCGGCGGCGACGCGCTCGTCGAGGTGCGCGTGCCCATCAACGTGCCGCTGAAGAAGGTCACGCTGTGGCTCAATGGACACGAGGTGACGGGGGCGTTCCAGACCAACGAGGCGGCCCGAACGATGCGGGGCGTGCTGACGGGACTGGTGAACGGCGAAAACGAGTTCTTGGCTGACTCGAACGGCCAGGGAAACGGCCGTCCGAGGGCGACGCTCAGGATCATCAACCACCCGATCGGCGGCCCGGTGCTGCTGGGCTCGCAGACGCAGCCGTGGATCTGCGCAACCCCGACGCCGGTGCCCGCATCCGGCAACACGCCGGCGTCGAACGCGAGCGGGCTGACGACCTTCGCCGTCGACGCGCAATGCAACATCGCGACCGAGTACAAGCTGTTCTATCGCACGACGACCGCGGGCTGCTCGAACGGGCTGCCCGATCCGAGCCCACCCACGGCGCCGCCGGCGAACAACTGCTTCAAGCCATATAACCCCGCGAGTCCGCCGCCGCCCGATCTCGCCATGACGACCACCACGACCGGCCTGATGGTGCCGTACATCGTGAGGGTCGAGAGAGGAACCCTCAATCGCGGCATCTACGACATCGCAGTGCTGTTCGATCCAACCCACCCGTGGACCGCGCTAGCGCCGCAGCCGCAGTGGAACGGCAAGGTCGTCTACAGCTTCGGCGCGTCCACCGGACAGCCGCGGCTGCAGTTCCGCACCGAGCAGAACTGGGCCGATGACGCGGCGCTGTCGCGCGGCTTCATGGTGGTGGACAACAGCCTCACGGATTCGCTGTTCAACTCGAACCGCGTGCTCGTGTCCGAGACGGTGATGATGATGAAGGAGCACATCGTCGACACCTACGGGGAAATCCTCTACACGATGGGCAACGGCTGTTCGGGCGGATCGATCCAGCAGAACACCACCGCCTCGATCTTCCCGGGGCTGCTCGATGGTATCCAGCCCAGCTGCGACTACCCGGACTCGATCACGACGGGACTCGAGGTCACCGATTGCGTGCTGCTGGTGAACTTCTACGCCAGTGCCGACTGGCTCAACTTGATGGGCGGCCTGACGCAGGCCCAGATCAACGCGAAGAAGACGGCGATCAACGGCCACCTCGACCAGCTGGGCTGCCAGTCGTGGAACAACTCGTTCGGCTTCAACAACAAGCCCGGCAACTATGTGCCGATCAACGTGATCGATCAGAATACGGGCGCCATCGCGCCTCAGGGCGCGCCCCGCAACAATTGCCGGCTGCCCGCCGCGCTCGTCTACGATCCGGCGACCAATCCGAACGGCACGCGGTGCGGCGACCCCGATCTCGCCACCGCGGTGTGGGGCACGACCGCCGGCATCCCTGCTGGCAGCATGCGCGCCCGGCAGACAGGCGATAACGTCGGCATCCAGTACGGCCTGAAGGCGCTCTTCGCGGGATCGATCACACCCGAGGAGTTCGTGACGCTGAATGAGAAAATCGGCGGCTTCGACGCCGATTCGAACCGGCGGCC
>DAIRVP010000017.1:0-47511 GCA_036802765.1 Candidatus Rokuibacteriota bacterium | reverse complement strand
CGTCGTAGCGGTACATGGAAAAGGCGGAGATGAAGATCGCGCCGTCGACGCCGACTCGATCCATCGCCGCCACCATCTCGTCACCGGTGACGTGATCGGGCCAGTTCGGGACACTGTGCCAGAGCCGTTTGGGGGTGTTCGCCTCATACACGTGAACCTGGGAATCGATGATCGGCATCGCGACGTTCCTCTATTCGGGGACGGTGCTGGGATTTTTCTGGTCCGCAACCATGAACACGAGAAGCTTCAGGCGCTGGTCCGTGCTCGCGTTACGCGAGGTCGAGTGAACGGCGGTCGGGGGCTCGTAAAACGTGTCTCCGGCCTTGAGAAGACGCGGCTCGCGCCGGTCGATCGCGAACTCGTAGGTGCCCTCGAGTACGTACCCGAACGTGTGGTGGCCGGGGTGGCGATGCGGCGGGCTGGCGAACCCCGGCGCGCGCTCGATGACGCTCATGCGGACTTCTCGCCCCGGCACGTCCGCGAGCGGTTGCGCGACGATCTGCTGAACGCCGCCCGCTGCGGGTTGCGCGGCCGAGGGCGTCACCAGCACCGCGCCCTGCCAGGTCGCCAGCGCGGACAGCGCGGCCGCCGCTCCCGCTACCAGCGCATAGGATGCGACGGAGCCCCTGACGATCTTGAGCATCATCACGATCCCCCCAGCCCCATGTGATCCTCCGGTCGGCCTTACTTTTTCGCCGCAGCCATGTCACGGATTCCACGCAGCGCGAGCGCATACCCGGTAATACCGAAGCCCGCGACGACGCCCTGGCTCACGGCAGCGGTCTGCGACGCCGGTCCGCGACGGATCGGATTCGAGATGTGCACTTCGATGGTCGGGAACTTCACTTGCGAGATGGCGGCCACGAGCGCCGGATAGCCGGTGCCGAACGCCGCCGGATTGAAGATCGCCGCATCGAAGCCCTGGTCGTTCGCGGTGTAGAGCCGGTTGACGATTTCGCCCTCGATGTACGCCGAGCTCCTTGGCCCAGCCGCGAATGCGCTCGTCGTATTCGGGGAGCGTCATCGGGCCAAAGACGTCGACCTGCACCTGGCCGCGCATGTTCATGCCGGCGCCATGGATCACGAGAACTCTGGGCATCGCGCTCTCCGTCCCAACCGGAATAGTGGGTATTCTACCCGCGGTTCGCGTTGACAGCGCCGCGTCTGCCGCAGAGACTCGCCGGTGGCATACTCGGGATTCGCACCAGGAGGATCACGCTCATGCTCACGACGGACGTCTACCCGGGCAAGGATCTCGGCACGCTCGAGCTCACGATCACCGACGAGATGGTCCAGCACTACATCAAGGGCCTCGATGAGCCGAACCCGTGGTACACGACGGCCTCGCCGTTCGGCGGGCCGGTGGCTCCGGTGATCGTCTATCAGCAGGCGGACAGCGAGTTCAAGGGCTGGTACCTCGACAACCTCTTCGGCAACCTGTGGCGGCGCCAGGAATGGGAGATCTACGCGCCGACCCGGGTGGGACAGGGGCTGCGCTGCAGCGCGCGAGTGGCCGATCGGTATCGCCGGCGCGATCGCGAGGTCGTCGCGCAGGAGATGTGGGTGCGAGACGAGGCCGGCCAGCTGATTGCGCGCAGCGTCCATCACCAGAGCTTCCTGGCGGAGCAGACCAGCGGCGACGTGGCCTTGCGAGACCCGGCCAGCAAGGAAGGCGCGAGGCACGGAGGCGAGCCTTCCGGGGAGCCGCTGGCGATCGAGCTCCGCAAGACGTTCACCGAAGCGATGTGCAACGAGTTCTTCTACCGCAGCCGGAACTACCACAACGACAAGGCCGCATCGAAGGAGCTCGGCTTCGGAGACACGGTGATCGGCGGGCGCATGACGCTCTCGTGCGTCACCGAGCTCTTGACTCGGCGCTTCGGCCGCGGCTTCTACGTGGGCGGCCGTCTCGATGTGAAGTTCACCAACGTGCTGTGGCCGAACGAGCCGTTCACCACGCGGGGGATCATCACGGGCCGTCGCGTAGAGAGCGGCCAGACGCGCGCCGAGGTCACGGTCTTCTGCGAGAAGGATGACGGAACGAAGATCATCGTCGCCAACGCGAGTGCGCTTGAGGGCTGACGTGAGATATCGCGACATCCTCTACGACAAGAAGGACGGCGTTGCCTGGATCACCATCAATCGGCCTGAGGTCCGCAATGCCTTCCGGACGCGGACCGTGGCCGAGCTCACCGACGCGTTCCTCGACGCGCGCTTTGATCCCGCTGTCGGCGTCGTCGTCCTCACGGGCGCTGGCGACAAGGCCTTCTGCTCTGGCGGGGATCAGAAGGAGCGAGGTGGCGGCGGATACGCGCAGGACGGCGAGCGGCCGATGGACGTCGAGGCGCTGCACAGCGCGATCCGGCACATCCCGAAGCCGGTGATCGCCATGGTCAACGGCTTTGCGATTGGCGGAGGCCACGTGTTGCACGTGCTGTGCGACCTGTCGATCGCGGCCGACACGGCGATCTTCGGGCAGACCGGACCTCGCGTGGGCAGCGTCGACGCCGGACACGGTACCGGCTTCCTGGCGCGCGTCGTCGGGGAGAAGAAGGCGCGCGAGATCTGGTATCTGTGCCGTCAGTATTCGGCACACGAGGCTCTGGGCATGGGGCTCGTGAACAAGGTCGTCCCGCTGAAGGACCTGCGCGCCGAAGTCGAGGCGTGGTGCCGAGAGCTACTCGAGAAGAGCCCGACGGCGCTCGCGCTCGCCAAGCAGTCGTTCAACATCGACTCCGAGCAGCGCGCGGGCGTCGCGCAGCTGGCGCACACCGCGCTCGGCCTGTATTACCAGACGCCGGAGGCCATGGAGGGCCGCAACGCTTTCGTCGAGAAACGGCCCGTCGACTTCCGGAAATTTCGCCGGTAGGCCGCAGAGCTCTATTGAGTTGTGTTCCGGATCCTCGAAGCTCCAGTGCAGACGGCTCGACTTCTTCGGAAACACCAGGCATGCCTCGTTCGCGGCGTCACAGACGGTGATCACGTAGTCCCACGGCTGCTGCACGAATTCGACGATCTTCGACGTGTGCCCGCTCAGATCGATGCTGATATCGGCCATCGCACGGATCGCGAGAGGGTGAACCCGTGTTGCTTCGGTGCCAGCGCTCGCCACCTCGAACCGATCTCCCGCCAACGACCGCAAAAAGCCTTCGGCCATCTGACTCCGAGCTGAATTGTGCGTGCAGAGGAACAGCACTTGCTGCTTGTTCACGCCGCCCTCCACGTGTAGTGTGCGGGCTCGCACCGCACGTGATTTGACACGAGACCAAACCGAAAGACAACGAGACGAAACGGAAATGCAACGAACGATCGCCCGTCAGCCAGTGCTACGAGAAGCGGATTTAGCTGAGGCGTGACGACGGGGTACTGGGAACGCGAGGGCCTCGAGCGTGCGATCCTCGGCGCGCTCGCCGCGGCGGGCCGTGACGTCAACGCGCTCACCGTCGACGCCCTCGCGCCCGCGGATCACTTCCACGGCGGTGGCAAGGCGGCGACCGATCGTCTCGTGCGCCTGGCTGGCATCCGTGCCGGTATGCGCGTTCTCGACGTCGGCGGCGGACTCGGCGGCCCGGCGCGAACGCTCGCGACGCACGGCGCGCACGTCACCGTGGTGGATCTGACGGAGTCGTTCGTCCGCACCGGAACCGCGTTCACGGCGCGACTCGGCCTGGCGGATCGCGTCCAGCATCGCGTGGGCGACGCGCTCGCGCTCGACGTCCCAGCCGCGAGTTTCGACCTGGTGTGGACACAAAACAGCGGGATGAGCATCGCGGACAAGGAGCGTCTCTACCGTGGCTTCGCGCGCGCGCTGCGCCCGGGTGGGGTGCTGGCGATTCAGGAGCCGATGGCAGGTCCTGTCCAGCCCGTGATTTTCCCGGTGATGTGGGCGCGCGACGCGTCGTCGAGTTTCCTGCGTACACCGGCGGCGATGCGGGCGGCGATGGAGGCTGCCGGATTTCGCGTGCGTGTGTGGGACGACGTGACAGCGGAAACGGCGGGTCCGGGGACCGCGGACGAAATCCCGCCCTACTTCGCGTCGCGCATCATCATGGGCGACGCGCTCGACGCGATCGTGCGCGCCGGCCACCGGAACCGCGAGGAAGCGCGGATCGTGTCGATTCAGGCGATCCTCGACCGCGTCTGAGGATAGGCATCAAGCTCAGACGTAGGGGAGGACACGCTCGCCGAAGAGCCTGATCGCCTCCATGATCTTGTCGTGCGCCGGCCCACCTGAATGAGCGTGGCGTAGCCGGAGCAGGAACGTGCTCGCGCCCGTCGCCTTCTGCCAGCGCTGGAATTCTCGGATGCACGTTTCGGGATTTCCCAGTACGAGGCGATCAGGTGCGAGATTCTCGAGCGTGAACTCCGAGCCGGCGGACACATTGCGGAACTCGGCCAGACGATTCTCCCAGTAGTACCGGTAGGCGGTCATCACGTGCGGACCGTAGACGTCCTCGGCCTCCGCTCGCGACCGGGCGACCCAGGCGTCTCGCATCTGGATGACTTCCGCGGGCCGCCCCGCCTTGCGCGCCGCCTCCTTATATACGTCGGCGAGATGCGTCGCGTTCGCCATGCTGGTGCTGGGAGTGCCGACGAAGCCATCGGCGATCCGGCCGGCCCGGCGAGCGGCCGCGTCGATGCTGGCGCCGATCCACAGTGGCGGCCCCGACTTCTGATATGGGCGCGGAAGGATCTGGACGTCCTCGAGCGTGTAGTGCTTGCCACGGAATGAAAACGTCTCGCCAGCCCAGCAGAGGCGCAGAATCTCGATGCTCTCCTCGAAGCGCCCGGCGCGATCCTCCATGGGCACGGAGAACGCGCGGAAGTCGGCCGGCTGATAGCCAATGCCCACGCCGAGGACGACGCGGCCCTTGGAAACCAGATCGAGGGTGATGACGTCCTCCGCCACACGCACCGGGTGATGGAGCGGGAGCAGGATCACAGAGGTGCCGACGCGTAGCCGCGTCGTGCGGGCGGCGACCGCCGTCGCCACGATGAGCGGCGAGGGCAGGAACCCGTCATGGTCCTGATGGTGCTCGCCGAAGAAGCATGAGTCGAAGCCGTTGGCTTCGGCCAGCTGGGCCTCGGCGATCACCTCATCGATGCAGCGATCGAGATGCTCACCGCGCGGCGGATTCGCGATCGAGCTGTAGAGACCGAATTTCATCATTCACCCCTGGGCGAGCATAACGCGGTGGCACCAAGCTTGCCCACGGGTTCACCCGGCGCTAGCATCCGGCGGGATGGATCGTCGCGGGAGGATTTGCGCTCTGAATAGCGGCTTGATAGCCTATCGACTCTCCCAAGGCCGGATGTCACCTCCATGCCGCGAATGACCCGAACCGAACTGATCGCGCGAGCTGAGGCGTTGCGCCGCCGCGCTCGCTCTCTGGAGCGGCAGCTCCGGCGGCACGACGAAGCCGGCGAAGCGCTACGTCAAAGCGAGTCGCGCTTGCGCTCGCTTTTCGAGCACGGCGAGGATCTCATCGTTGCGTGTCGGCTCGATGGGACGATCTTGAACGTCAATCGAGCGATCGAGAAGACGCTCGGATGGTCGCGTGACGAGCTCATCGGCCAAAACATCTCGCTCATCGTCACACCGGCGTCGGTCGAGCTCGGGCAGGAGCGCGTCCGCCGCGCGCTGGCCGGTGAGAAGCTGCCCAAAATCTTCGAGCTGGAAGCGATTCGCCGGGACGGCATGCTCGTACCCGCCGAGGGATGGGCGCACTTCATTCGGGACGCCGCGGGGCGACCGATCGAGCATCTCGGCGTCTTCCGCGACGTCACGGAGCGTCGACGCGGAGAAGAGGCGATTCGGGAGAGCGAGGCGCGATATCGGAGCGTCTTCGACAACGCGAATGACTCCATCCTGACCTTCACGCTGGAGGGCGTGGTCACCAGTGTCAATCGAGCGTACGAGCGCCTGACCGACTGGACGCGCGACGAGTTGATCGGCCTGAACTGGGATGTGCTCATCGCTCCGGTCGATCGCGAGCGCATGGCGGACCGGACCCGGCGCGCACTCGCCGGCGAGAAGCTGCCTTCGCAGTTCGAGGTCCGCACCCTGTGCAAGGACGGTCGCGTCGTCCCCCTCGAGGGTCGGACGCGAATGCAGCGCGACCTCGACGGGCGGCCGACGGGATTCCAGGGCATCTATCGGGACATCACCGAACGGAAGCAGGCCGAGGAAGCCTTGCGGGAGAGCGAGGAACGCTATCGGGCGATGTTTGCCGAGGCGCAGGAGCGCGGCGAGGTCCTCGATCGCCTTTACCGGGTGATGGCCTCGATGCAGGTCTCGCTGAATTCGCAAGACCGGCTTCGAGCGTTCGTGGAGGGCGTGCACAAGGTGCTGGGCTTCGACCGTTTTTATGTCGCGCTTGCTTCGCCGGACCTCGCGGCGTTCGAGGTCGTCGCCGCGGCTGGCGTGGAAATGTTCGAACGCCTGCCGCTGACGCCCGCGGCCGGCCCGTTGTACCACGCCTATGCCACGCGGCAGCCGCTGGCCATTCTGAACGACGACGATCTGCGCCGCGTTCCGCCGGTCGGTGCCGAGTACCGGGACCGCTCGTACTTCCGCAGCCGGCGGTTCATCGTGGCGCCGCTCATCGCGGGCGACCGCGTGATCGGTGTCGCGAGCGCGGACAACAAGACGACCCGGCGCCCGATCACCCTGGCCAACGTCGAACTGTTCACGCTGGTCTCCCAGCAGCTCGCCACCGCCCTGGAGGAGGCGCGGCTCTACGCCGAGGTCGAGCGAAAGAGCGCCGAGCTGGAGTCGGCGAGTCGCCACAAATCCGAGTTTCTGGCGAACATGTCTCATGAGCTCCGCACACCACTGAACGCCGTCATCGGGTTCTCGGAGGTTCTCAGTGAGCGGATGTTCGGCGAGCTGAATGAAAAGCAGGACGAATACCTGAAGGACATCCACGCCTCGGGACAGCATCTCCTGTCGCTCATCAACGATATTCTCGACCTGTCGAAGATCGAGGCGGGCAAGATGGAGCTCGAGCCGTCGGATTTCGATCTGCCCATGACGATCGACAATGCGCTGATGCTCGTCCGTGAGCGGGCCGCGCGCAGAGGCATCGCGCTGCACCGGGCCGTCGACGAGCGGCTCGGCCAGGTCGAGGCCGACGAGCGGAAGATCCGCCAGGTTCTGCTCAACCTGCTCTCCAACGCGATCAAATTCACACCCGAGGGCGGTCGCGTCGAGGTCGCGGCGAAGCCGGTCGACGGGTTCATCGAGGTCTCGGTGAGCGACACCGGAGTGGGCATCGCGCCGGCGGATCAGGAAGCGGTCTTCGAGGAGTTTCGACAAGTCGGAACAGCCGACAAGAGGGTGGAGGGCACCGGGCTGGGTCTGGCGCTGTCGCGCAAGTTCGTCGAGCTGCACGGCGGCAAGATCTGGGTCAAGAGTCAGGTCGGCGCGGGCTCCACGTTCACGTTCAGCGTGCCGGTGCGACGCGCTTCAGCGTAAGGACTCCTCCTTTACGGTGCTTTCCGCGGCCGACTCAACGCGATCGACATGACGGCAAGTGAGCACTCCCGGTGAGCGCGTCACCTCCGGGCCGTAGCGTGCGGTTGAAGAATCCGACGATCTCCCGATTCATCACCTCGTGGAACCCGTCGCGATCGAAGCCGTCCGGGTCCCGCGCTCCCTCACCGGCGACGATCTTCAGCGCCGTGGGAAAGCTGGCGACGAAGGAGAAGTGCCCGGCACCCGTGACAACAACGCATTCCGCCTGAGGCAGCGTCCTCGCCAAGCGTTCGGCGTGATACCGCACGCGCGTCAGGTCGTCCTTCTCTGCGCCATACACAAGCACGGGAACGTTGACCTTCGCCAGCGCATCGTCGGTGAAACGCGCCGCGTTCGGCGCCATGAGCACGATCGACCGTACCCGCGGATCGCGGAGCTCGGGGAGGTCGCCGACCTCGCGGTCGGCTTCACGAGCGGCAGCACCACCGGAGCCGCAGAACTTGGCATCGTCAGGACGCTCGCGGCAATGCGCGGTGACCGCGCTGGTGTTGGGTTTCGCGCCGGCGACTGCCAGCGCGGTGTAGCCACCATTCGAATGGCCCACCACCCCGATGCGTTCGCGCTCAATGTGAGGTGCGAGCATTCCATCTTCCACAACCGCATCGATGACGCGAGACACTTGCTTCGGTCGGCCGACCCACACGCCGATCCCCGATACGTCGTTGCCCTTTCCTCGTGGGTGCGTCGGCGCCGCGACGACGTAGCCTTGCGAGGCGAGCGCAATCGCGAGATCTCGGTGGAGCAGCGCCATGCCGCCGGCCCCATGCGAGATGACAATCGCCCCGAAGGCCCCTGCGGCCACCGGCGCGTTCTGGGCAACCGACATCTCATATGCGATCCGCCGACAGACGATCGCCGGCAACCGACATAGCGAGAGCGCGCCGGTCACGAAGAGGGGAGCGGGCGCCGCGGGGGTGGGATACCAAAGAGCGACAGGGAATGACTCGCCGGTCAGCGCGTCTTGCACATCGACTGTGCGATAACCGACGTTCCAGGGCGGCGCGGCTGTCGCCGCTGGAGCGATGCAGAGCAGCAGGATCAAGGGCAGGAGGCGCATACGCCGGACCATACACCGCGCTTGACCCGCTTGTCGGAGACACCTACACTGCGCGCCTACGCTCGGTTGCCACTCGCCCCCCTGGCCCTTGTTGGTGAGGCCGACATGACGGATTGCGATCGGCACCGATGGACGCGCGCTGCCACAACGCTTGGGCTCCCCTTCCAGGAGCTGAAGGGATGATCGATCGGCGCAGCTTCCTCCGCCGGGCGAGCGCGGCTGGCGCAATCGCCGCCCTCGGCCTTCGTGCGAGCCGGGCGTCGGCGGAGCCACCGCCGGAGACGACGAGGATCCGACTCGCCCAGACGGCGAGCATGTGCTGGGCGCCACAATATGTCGCCAACGAGTTGCTGAAGGCCGAGGGTTTCGCCGACGTCAGCTATATCGTCATGCCCGTGGGGGTGCCGGTGTCCAAGGTCCTCGCGAGTCGCGAGATCGACATCAGCATGAACTTCGTCGGCCCCAACCTCCTTCGCATCGACCAGGGTGATCCGGCCGTCTTCCTTGCCGGCGTGCACGTCGGATGCTTCGAAGTCTTCGGGAACGCGCGACTGAAGAGGATTGCCGATCTGAAAGGCAAGACCGTGGCGGTGACCGCGATTGGCTCGACCGAGTACGTTTTCTTCGCCGCCATCGCGTCGTATGTTGGACTCGATCCCCGCAAGGACATTACGTGGGCCGTGAACAGCGCCGACGAGGCAGCACGCTTTTTCGCTGACGGCAAGGCCGACGCGTATATCGGTTTTCCCCCGCGGCCGCAGGAGTTACGGGCGCGCAACATCGGACACGTCATCCTCAACAGCGCGACCGACCGACCGTGGTCGCAGTATTTCTGTTGTCTGCTCACGAGCAGTCAGGACTTCGTTGCCAAAAATCCCATCGCGACGAAACGCGCGGTCCGCGCGATTTTGAAGGCGTCGGACTTGTGCGGGGCCGAACCCGAGCGCGTGGCGCGCCTGCTCGTCGAGCGTAAATTCACGCCACGCGTCGACTACATGACCCAAGTCTTACGCGACCTGCCATACGGCAAGTGGCGAGAATTCGACCCTGAGGACACGCTTCGCTTCTATGCGCTGCGGCTTCACGAGGCGGGCCTCCTCAGGTCGAATCCGCAGAAACTCATCGCTCAGAGAACCGACTGGCGCTTTCTCAATGAGCTGAAGAAAGAGCTGAAAGGCTGAGCGCGATGATCATGGAGACCCGACGCCAGTTCGTGATGGCGCTCGCAGCGGCCGGAGCGTCCGGCGCGCTCGGTGTGAAGCCGCGCTCGGCGGCTGCCGACGCGCCGCCCGAGACCACGAAGATCAGGCTCATACGCATCCCCGGCATCTGCGTCGCACCCCAATATGTTGCGGAGGACCTTCTGCGGACCGAAGGTTTCGGCGGCGTGTCCTATATCGAAACGCCGACCGGCGTCGAAGCATCGCGTGCGGTGGCCTCGGGCGACGCCGACTTCACGATCATCTTCTCCGCACCCGTGCTGCTTACGATCGATGCGGGCGCCCCCGTGGTGCTGCTCGGTGGTGTCCACGTCGGGTGCTTCGAGCTTTTCGCCACGGAGCGCATCCGCAGCATCCGAGATCTCAAGGGAAAGACGGTTGCCGTCCAATCGCTTCAGTCCAGCCAGCACATTTTTCTTTCCAGCATGGCCGCGTACGTCGGCCTCGACCCCGGGAAAGACATCAACTGGGCCACTCATCCTTCGGAAAAGTCGATCCAGCTGCTCGCGGAGCGTCGCATCGACGCATTCCTCGCCTTCCCACCCGAACCGCAGGAATTGAGGGCGCGAAAGATCGGGCACGTCGTCGTGAATAGCGGCGCGGATCGGCCGTGGTCACAGTATTTCTGCTGCATGGTTGCCGGCAATCGTGGGTTTGTCCGCAAGAATCCCGGCGCGACCAAGCGCGTGTTGCGCGCGCTGTTGAAGGCCAGTGAAGTCTGCGCGCTCGAGCCCGAACGGGCGGCGCGAGCGGTCATCGAGAAGGGCTACGCCACGAAGTACGAGTACGCGCTGCAAACGATGCGCGACGTGACCTACGGAAAGTGGCGGCAGTACGACCCCGAGGACACCGTGCGGTTCTATGCCCTGCGTCTGCACGAGGCCGGCATGATCAGGTCGAACCCGCAGAAGATCATCGGGCAGGCGACCGACTGGCGATTCCTCAAAGAGCTGAGGCAGGAGCTGAAGAACTGAGCCACCGACTGAACACTTTCGTGCTCGCGCTGATGTCGCTCGCGGGCGTTGTGGTCTGCGCGGCGGCGGACGAGGCTCTGCCCCGAATCGGGCAGGCCCCGGCATTCACGCTGACCACCCAGGATCGGGCACGCGTCTCGCTCGACGACCTGCGCGGCAAGGTGGTGGCCGTGACATTCATCTACGCGAGCTGTGCGGACACGTGTCCCATTCTCACGGCCAAGATGGCGGCGCTGCAGGCGCGGCTGGGCGCCGACTTCGGCCAGCGGGTGATGTTCGCTTCGATCACGGTCGATCCTGAGCGCGATACCCCCGATGCGCTGAAGAATTATGCCCATGGGCACGGTGCCGATCTTCGAGGCTGGCTCTTCCTCACGGGTGCGCCCGGAGAGATCCAGGAGGTCGCGAAGCGCTACGGCGTCTTCTATAAGAAGTCGGCACGGGGGGACGTCGACCATACGTTTCTGACATCGTTGATCGATGGCCGCGGGATTTTGCGCGTACAGTACCTCGGCGTGCGCTTCGATCCCGACGAGATGCTTCGCGATCTCCAGTCACTCGTGCGCGAAGGGGGGCGGCCGGCGTGAGGAGTCGGCGCTGAAGGCCCGGCTGATCAGTCTGGTCGCGCGCGTGCCCGCCACGGTGCACGCCAAGCTGCTGGCGGCGTTCCTGATCATCGTGCTGCTTCTCATCACCGTGGGTGCCGTCGGACTCCAGGTGCTCAGCGGCGTGAACCGCCGCGCGGATGACCTCGTGAAGCTTCAACGGAAGATCGCCGCGTATCGGCAGCTCCAACATGACACCACGAGTCAGCTCTATAGCGTTTCCTCCGCCCTCGTGGTGCCCGAAGAGCACACGCTCGACGCGACCCTGCGACAGCTCAACCAGTTCGGCTACGACTTGGACCGGTTGCAATTCGTCGCCAAGGATGAGGTCGATCTGCTCGGGCAGGTGCGAGACGACTACGAGAAATTCATCGCGGTGGTCACACACGTCGTGGAGCTGATCCGCGGTGGAAAGGTGAAGGAAGGGCGGGAGCTGCAGCTCACGCAGGCCGGACCGCTTGCCGATCGCCTCGAGCGCATCACCAACCAGCTCGTGAACCGAGCCGAGGCCGATATGGTCGCGAGCATCGAGGCGGGAGAAGATGCCTACCGGACGTCGCGGTGGGTCGTCATCGGCTTCGCTGTCGCGAGTATCGGGCTCGCACTTACACTCGGTTACGTGATCTCATGGTCGCTCATCGATCCCGTGCAGCGCATGGACGCGCGCCTGCGCGAGATCGCCGCAGGCGACTTTTCGCGACATGTCGCCGTCCCGAATCGTGACGAGCTCGGAGCACTGGCCGCGAACCTGAACCGTATGAACGACGAGCTGGGACGGGTGTACCGCGAGCTCGCAGCCGCCAGTCGACACAAATCCGAATTCCTCGCGAACGTCAGCCACGAGCTCCGGACTCCGATGAACGCGATTCTCGGATTCAACGAGCTGATCCTCGACGGCATCTATGGGGACGTGCCGTCGGACGTGAAAGTGCCGCTCACGGATATCCAGAACAGCGGAAAGCACCTCTTGCGCCTCATCAATAATGTCCTGGACCTGTCGAAGATCGAGGCGGGGCGGATGGAGCTGACGCCGGCGGAGTACTTGGTCCAGGACACCGTCGAGAGAGTCAGGGCGTCCTTGGGCTCGCTGGCGGCACAAAAGGGCATCGATTTTGTCACGGCCGTCCCGCCGGATCTCCCCACGGCGCTGGCCGACGCCGGGCGCATCACCCAGTGCCTGATGAACCTGGCGGGCAATGCGTTGAAGTTCACGCGGGAGGGGCGCGTCGAGATCGCCGTCGAGCTCCGTGGCGACCTCCTCTATTATCGGGTCACCGACACGGGCATCGGGATCGCCGACGACCAGCTGGAGACCATATTCGGCCAGTTTCATCAAGGCGACGCCACCATCACCCGGGAGTTCGGTGGTACGGGACTCGGGCTGAGCATCACGAAGAAAATTGTCGAGATGCACGGCGGCCGTATTTGGGTTGAAAGCGAGCTCGGTAAGGGGTCGAGCTTTTGCTTCACGATCCCACTTCGATTGGAGGCTCCGAAGGGGGTATGAACGCGAGGACGATTCTCTATGTCGAAGACAACGAGCTGAATCGGAAGATCGTCCGAGACATGCTCCGTCGCACGTCCTACCGATTGCTCGAGGCGACCGATGGAGAGACGGGCATTGCGATCGCCCGTGCGGAATGCCCCGATCTCATCCTGATGGATATCCAGCTTCCGAAGGTCTCTGGGCTCGAAGCGATGCGGGTCTTACGTCAGGCGAGCGAAACGGCTCACACCCCGATCATCGCGATCACATCGTTTGCACTCAGTGGCGATGACCAGAAAGCCAAAGACGCTGGGGCCTCGGCATATCTGGCGAAGCCCTACAGTCCCCGTGAGCTGCTCGACATGATTCGGGAGCTGGTCCCGGAGGCTTAGGTCCGATGATCCATCGACGACAGCTCATCGCCGGGCTCGGCGCGACGGTGACGTCGGCCGCGATCGGCTTGAGCGCATCGCCAGGCGCTGCCGAGCCGCCGCCCGAGACGACCACGGTCCGGATCCAGCGACCGGTGACGACGCTCCCCGGCATGTGCGTCGCGCCGCAGCTCGTCGCCGACGAGCTGCTGAAGCTCGAGGGCTTCACCGATGTGCGATACATCGCGACGGGCACCCCACAGCGCGCAGCCGGGCTTGCCGGCGGAGACATCGACTTTTCGATGGGTTTTGTCGGCAACTGGATCAAGGAGATCGACGCCGGCCATCCGATCGTCATGCTGGCCGGCATGCACATCGGTTGTTACGAGCTTTTCGCATCCGAGCGGATCCGTACGATTCGCGATCTCAAGGGCAAAACGATCGGCGTGACCGAGCTGGGCTCGGGACGTCACCTCTTCCTCGTCAGCCTTCTATCCTACGTGGGCCTGAATCCGAACAAGGACGTCACGCTGGTCACGAAGCCGCAGGCCGAGTCGGTGAAGCTCTTCGCCGACGGGAAGCTCGACGCGTACCAGGCATTCTCCGAGGAGGTGCCGCATCTTCGAGCCCGCAAGATCGGCCACGTCATCATGAGCAGCACGGACGAGCGCCCATGGTCGCAGTACTTCTGCTGCATGCTCTCCGGCAATCGCGACTTCGTCCGCGCGCATCCGACCGCAACGAAACGCGCAGTGCGGGCCATCTTGAAGGCGTCGACCGTGTGTGCTCTCGAGCCCGACCGCGCGGCGCGCTCGCTCGTCGACCGGGGCTTTACGACTGCGCCCTACGAGGACGTCTACAGCACGCTCAAAAGCCTGCCGTATACGAAGTGGCGGGAGTACGACCCCACGGACACGGTCCGGTTTTACACGCTGCGTCTTCGCGAGGTCGGAATGGTGAAAGCCACTCCGCAGAAGATTCTCGATCAAGGCGCCGACTGGAAGATCCTCAATAGCTTGAGAAGCGAGCTGAAGGGATAGTCCCGGAGGCCCACATGAGAGGAGTCACGACCCGAGTCTTGCTGGTGGCGGTGGTGCTGTCTGCGGGCTGCGCCCGGGCGATGACGCCGACGACGTTCGCGAAACCGTTCGACGTGGTCGACACCGGGATTCCCGATCTCCAGAACGCACTGGCCGAAGGCCGGGTGACGTCGCGCCAGCTCGTGGTCGAATACCTGACGCGGATCGCCCTCTACGAAGACCAGGTGAAGGCGATCATCATCGTGAACCCCAAAGTCCTGGAAGAAGCCGACGCTCGTGACCGTGAGCGCGCGGCCGGCAGGATCCGGGGGCCGCTGCATGGCATCCCGATCGCGCTCAAGGACAACATCCACACGACGGACATGCCGACAACCGGTGGCGCGATCGCGTTCGACGGGTACCGACCTCCGTACGAGGCCACCATCACGCGGCTTCTGCGCGAGGCGGGCGCGATCATCATCGCCAAGACCGTGATGACGGAGCTCGCGAACTGGGTGGCCGGCGCCCCGACACCCATGCCGGCGAATTACAGTGGCGTCGCCGCCTTCGGTTTCAATCCATACGATCCGCGGCGCGATCCGCGCGAGGCGACGAACGATGGCCGGCCCGCTCTCGCGACGGGCGGGTCCAGCTCAGGGATCGGAACGACGGCCAGCTTCTGGGCGGCGAACGTGGGTACGGAAACGTCTGGGTCCATCATCAATCCCGCGAATCAGACCGGGCTTGCCGCCATCAAGCCCACGGTCGGCCGCATCAGTCGCTACGGTGTCATTCCGATCGTCGCGGACCAGGACACGGCCGGCCCGATGGCGCGAACCGTCACCGATGCTGCAATTCTTCTCGGCGTCTTGGAGGACGCCGTGCCTGACCCGCTCGATCCGGCCACGCGACGATGTGCGCCACCGAGCAACCGCAATTACACCGCGCACCTCAAACGTGACGGGCTCAAGGGGGCGCGGATTGGAATTCCGCGTGCGTTCTTTTACGACAAGGTCATTCCGCCTGGCGAGACTGCGCCGCGCGGCGGACTCAACAGCGGTCAGGCAGCAGCGATGGCCGACGCGATCGAGATCCTTCGGCGCGAAGGCGCGATCATCGTCGACCCCGTGATCCTTCCGAGCGTGGCCGATCCGGATCCGGCGAACAACTACCTGAAATTCCCGATCTGTGCGGGGGCGCCGCAAGCCAAAGGATCGGACGATCAGTGCACCGTCGTCCTGAAGTACGGCATGAAACGAGATTTCAACGCGTGGCTGCGGACGCTGGGCCCCGGCGCGCCAGTGAAGACGCTGACCGAGCTGCGGGAGTTCAATCTCCAACGCCCGGCGCGGGGGACACTCAAATACGGGCAGTCTCGGCTCGACATCTCCGACGAAATCGACCTGGAGGCGGATCGCGCGCGGTACGAAGCCGACCGTGCAAAGGACATCGAGCTCGGCGGTGCCAGAGGCATCGACGCCGTCCTGAAAGAGCATCAACTCGACGCGCTGCTGTTCCCCGGCGCGACGGGCGCCGATATCGCCGCGCGCCCCGGCTACCCGACCGTCATCGTTCCGTTTGGGTTAGTGGCGCACGTCCAGGACCCGCCATTCCCGGATGCGTTCCAGGCGCGACCGAGCCCGTTCGGTGTGAGCTTCACGGGGACGGCGTGCAGCGAGCCGCGCCTCATCGAGCTGGGCTACGGCTTCGAGCAGGCCAGCAAACGCCGTGTTCCGCCGGCGGCTACTCCCTAGTGTGTTTCCTTTAAACCGCCCGCTGGCAGAGCACGTTGAGGATCGCCGGCCGGCCCTCGCGCACAGCCGCGAGGCCGCGCTTGAGCGCTGAGGGCAGCTCGCCGGGATTCTCGACGCGCTCGCCGTAGCCGTCGACGGTCCGCGCCATCTCTTCGAAGCGAGGCGACGGTCGCAGCTCGCTGAGCGGAAAGCTGCCGCGCGTCTTGGCGGCGCCGGTGGGATGGACCGCGAGCGTTCCCGACTTCACCGCTTCCCATTGCTGGTTGTTGAAGACGACGGTGAGGATCGGCACGCCATGTGCGCGCTGCACGAAGAGGCACGAGAGCGGCTCGCCGAAGAAGTACGCGCCGTCCCCGACGGTGGCGATGACTGTAGCGTCGGGTCGCCCCAGCTTCACACCGAGCGCGGCGCCGAGACCGAAGCCGAGCCCGCTCGAGTGCGGTGACGCGACGTAGCTTCCCGGCCGCGTAAGGGCCGCGAAGCGCCGGTCCAGCGGATACTCGTTCACCACCACCGTGCTGTCGTCGACGATCTCGCCGATGCACCTGGACGCCCACGCAAATCCGATGGTGGAGGTGCTCGCCTGCCGGGCGATTGTCTGCTCCCACTCGGCGTGGCGCCGGCGATGCTCGGCGGCGACGCGCTCGCGCCGGCGAGCGACGGCGTCACGGTCGGCATGACGGCGCACCGCTTCCGCGAGCAACGGCAAGGCCACTCCGGGCGTCGCCACGATCGGAACGTCGCACGGATAGCTTCGCATCGGATAACGCGAGAAGAACGGATCGACACCGAGATGGATGATCCGCGCGTTCGGCGACGGCTTCTGCAAGTGCGGATACCACGGCACGTCCGATTCGACGACGAGAATGGCGTCGGCATCCGCCAGCGAGGGGTTCGTGGTGCCGGACTGGTTGTAGCCGAGGTGGAGCTCATGACGATGCGACGCATTCAGGTAGATCGGATCGGCCTCGACGATTGCGATCCCGCCCGCCTCCGCCAGGTCGACCAGCCCGGCCACCGCACGTGGATCGATGCCGGCGGCCGAAACCAGGATGAGTGGCGACTCGGCGCGCGCGAGGAACCGCGCCGCCTCGTCGATCCGCGCCGGATCGGGAAAGCGCTCGCTGCGCGACTGGCGTCGCGCCGGCGACGTGATCGTCATCTGCGCGGGGCGCGCCGCCAGAACCTCGCGCGGCAACGTGAGGTACACCGGCCCGCGAGGCTCAGCGTGCATCAGTTCCAACGCGCGATCGACGACGGCCTCGACTTGCACCGGCGTTCGCAGCTCGTAGTCCCACTTGACGTACTCGCGCAGCATCGCCGCCTGGTCGAAGCTCTCCTGCGCCCAGTGGATGTGCAGGTCGCGCGCGCCCGGCACGCCTTCCTCGGTGATCGGCGTCCGCCCGGCCGACATCAAGATTGGCACGTTCGCGCGCGAGGCCGTGATGATCGCGGTCGCCGCATTGCCGGTGCCGACGTTGACGTGGACCATCACCGCCGCCGGCCGTCCGCTCGCCACGTAATAGCCGTGCGCCATCGAGACGGCCACGAACTCGTGCGGGATCACCAGCGGACGCGGGGCCCGGCCGGGCTCGGCGGCAAAACGTGCGAAGGCGTCCACCAGCGACGCGAAATCGGTGCCGGCGTTGCCGAGAAAGACATCGATGCCGCGGTCCTTCAGCAGCTCGAGGTACGCTTCGGCGGTCGTCTCAGGCTTCAGCGTGCGTGTGCTCATGGCGCGGAGTATCGCACGCGCGCCTCAGCCGCCGCAGGAGGACCCTGATGCGGTAAGGTGATCGGCGTGACCGGCTCACCGCGCGTCGCGTCGTCGCCGTGGGCGATCGTCGTGGCGGCGTTTGTCACGTTCGCAGTCTCCGCGGGGTTGATGCATTCCTATCCCGTCTTCTTCGTCGCGTTCCTCGCGCAGTTTGGCTGGACGAGGGCGGAGACGTCGGTCGCGTACTCGGTCTCGCAGCTCCTGACCGGCGCGGTGTCGCCGGCGATCGGCGTGATGGTCGACCGCCTCGGGCCCCGACGTCTCGTCCTGCTCGGCGGAGTATTGCTCACTGTGGGTCTCGCCCTCAGCGCCGAAGTGTCGGCGCTCTGGCATCTGGTCGCGCTCTACGGCGTGGTCATGACGGTCGGCGCGAACTGCCTCGGTCTCGTTGTGCTGACGCCGCTCGTCACGACGCGATTCATCGAGAAGCGTGGATTGGTACTGTCGATCGTCCAGTCGGCGAATGGCTTCGGGCGCGCCGCGTCGGCGCCGGTCGTCCAGTTCCTGATTTCGACCATCGGATGGCGGCACGCGTACTTTGCGCTCGCCGGATTCATGGCCGTGTTGGTATTTCCGCTCGGGAGATTCTTCCGCACGCACACGCCGCTGCGGCCCGAGAGGCCGACGACGCGCTTCGAGCCGCTCGGCGTCGAGCCCTCACGTGACTGGACCGTCGCCGAGGCGATGGCGACGCCACACTTCTGGCTGCTGCTGCTCGTCTACCTCCTCACGGGGCTGGGCAGCTTCTTCGTGTCCCTCCATCAGCTCGCATTCGCCGCCGACAAGGGCTTCGACACGCTGCACGCGGCGAGCATTCTCGGAATGGGCAGCTTCCTCTCGGTGATCGGCACGATCTTCACCGGCACGATCTCCGACTACGTCGGTCGCGAAGTCTCGGCGATCATCGCATACGGCATCTCGATCGTCGGCGTCATTGCGGCGCTGTTCATCACGAGCGCCGATCAGGCCTGGCTCCTGTGGATCCACGCGTGCTTCTTCGGACTGACGTGGGGAGCACGCGGACCGATGATCACGGCGAAGACGGCGGACCTCTTTCAGGGCCGTCATCTCGGCGCGATTCTCGGCGTGATCTCGATCGGCACCGGCGTGGGCGCCGCGGTCGGCGCGTGGGCGAGCGGGCTGATCTTCGACGTGTTCGGAAGCTACCGAATCGCCTTCATCCTCTCGATCGCATCGTACCTCGCGGGCTGCATCGCGTTCTGGTTCTTGCGACGCCCGCCGGCCCCCCGGACATGACGAGATGCGACTCGATCAATCCTGGAAGCCGACCAGGCGCCACACGTCGCCCTGGCGCCGCGCGACTTCCGGCTCGCGCTGCCAGGACAGCACCGTCACCCACCCCACGAGCGGCAGGCGGCCCGTGACCTCGCCCGTGGTATAGAACCACACGTCGCCATCGACGATCTCGACGTGGTCGAGTTGCACGCGTGCGCGAAGCTGGTCGTACAACGAGTACAGCGTGAGCAGGTGCTGGCGCACATCGGGCTTGGTGAGGCCGCCGCTGCGGTAGGTGTCCGCGACGTACGCCAGCACGCCTGCGGCGTCTCTGGCAACGAAGCGCAGCCGCGCTTGCTCCACCAGCGCGCCGAGCTCCTCGGCCGTTCCAGGCGGCGCCGGAGTGGCGACGCGCGGCGCACTGCCGGTGCCCGAGGCTCCCGTCCAGAGCAGGAGGACGAGCAGCGCACCGTGCAGGATCCTCATGCCGGGCCCGGCGAAGCGCACGATCACAGTCTACGCGGGCTCTGGTAGCATCGATTGGTGCAGCGTCTCCTTCATCCGTTCGTGCTCGTGGTGAGCGCGATCCTCTTGACCGGCTACGCGTACATCGCGCTGCGATTGACGTCGACGGCACCAATGCGCATCGCGCTGGCGGCGCCGTTCGTCATGGTGTGGATCCTCCCCGCCGTCTACTGGTTTGGCAATCGGGACCGCCGAGGCCGGCGGCACGAATGGGTGCAGACGCTGAGCTTTCTGTGCATGGGATGGCTCAGCTTTCTGTTCGTGCTGACGATGGCGCGGGACATTCTGCTGCTCGCAACCGCCGCGTTGCCGCCGCTGTCCGCTGTGCACACGCTCCTCGATGAGGCCGGCGCCGTGTGGGTGCCGGTGGGTGCGCTGGCTGCCGTCGGCGTCGGCGCGCTCGCCGCGCTCGGTGGTCCCTACGTCCGTCGTGTCGACATTCCCGTGGAGGGGCTGCCACCGGATCTCGACGGACTGCGGATCGTGCAGATCAGCGATCTGCATGTGGGGCCGACGATGCGGCTCGCATATGTCCAGCGCGTCGTCGACATGACCAAGCAGCTCGCGCCGGATTTCATCGCCCTGACCGGCGACATCGTCGACGGGTCGGTGCCGCGGCTGGCGTCTCACGTCGCGCCGCTCGAGGCGCTGGCATCCGGAGACCGGGCGTTCTTTGTGCTCGGTAATCACGACTACTATTCGGGGGCGGGGCCCTGGACGGCTCACTTCGAGCGGATGGGATTTCGGGTGCTCCGCAACGCCTATGTCAGCATCGAGCGCGGCGCGGCGCGGCTCGTCATTGGAGGTGTGATCGATTTCGCCGCGCGAATGTCCGATCCCGATGCGCGGCCGCGTCCGGACCTCGCGACCGACGGCGACGCGCGGCCGGCCTTCCGGCTGCTCCTGGCGCACAACCCGAAGATCGCGCCACTCGCCGAGCAGGCTGGTTTCGACCTGCAATTGTCGGGACACACGCACGGCGGCCAGTTCTTCCCGTGGACGTTCGTCGTTCGTCGCGTTCACAGACCGCACGCCGTTGGGCTTTCACGCCGCGGGCGCTTGTGGGTCTACGTCAGTGCCGGGACGGGGACGTGGGGTCCACCTGTGCGGCTCGGCACGAAGCCGGAGCTGACGCTTCTGCGAATCGTCGCCGCCTAGAGAAGGCGCATCAGCCGGCGCCGCCGCTCTGCCGACCGCGGTATGCCGCTTCGATCACCGTCGAAGTGTTCTCGGCTCATTCTGGTGTTACATAGCGGACATGATCACAGGCCCCATCATCGCGGAGATCGCGGCGCTGGTCGGAGACCCGGCGAGGGCCACGATGGTGTGGGCACTTCTCGATGGCCGTGCCCTGGCCGCCAGCGAGCTTGCCGTTGCGGCGCGAATCACACCGCAAACGGCCAGCACCCACCTCGCGAAGCTGACAGGGGCCGGGTTGCTCTCGGTGGTTCGTCGTGGACGGCATCGCCAATTCCGGCTTGCCTCGCCGACAGTGGTCGACATGATCGACGGGATCGTTGCCGTCGCTCTGGAGCAAAGGCCGCGATACCGCCCGCTATCCCGTCAAGCACGCGCGCTTGGTGCGGCCCGAATCTGCTACGACCACCTTGCGGGCCGCCTCAGCGTTGATCTGACCGACGCGTTCGTGGACCGCAAATACGTCGTGCTCGATCACGAGGCGGCTGAAATCACGACGGCGGGCGCCCGTTTCTTCACCCGGTTCGGGATCGAGCTTCCGACACGGCGTTCGACTCGCCGTCACTTCTGCCGGCTCTGTCTCGATTGGACCGAGCGGCGCCCCCACATCGCGGGTGCGATAGGGGCCGCGATCACGAAGCGCTGTTTCGATCTCGGCTGGATGGAACGGACGAAAGACAGCCAGGCCGTCGTGGTCACGCCGTTGGGGCGGCGGGGATTCCAGAGGACGTTCGGCATCAGACCAGCGGTTGTCTAGAGGAGGTGGCCATGCTCGAGGGGAAAACGCGGATCGCGCCGGTCGACGTCGAGACGCTCCCGCACGACCTGCGCGAAACGCTCGAGGAACAGCGCAAGCGCCTGGGCGCGCCGATCTATCCCTACCTGTTCTACGCGCGGAACCCGGCGTACTTCCGCGCCGCGCACATGATGTGGACCGCGCTGCAACAAGAGACGAAGCGCGTGCCCGTGACGCTGAGGGCGCTACTCAACCGTCGCGTCGCGTGGTGGAACGGCTGCGAGTTCTGACAGGATGCGAATGCTGCCGTCGGCAGCCGAAACGGCATCTCGACGGAAAAGATTAAGGCGCTCAACGACTACGCGAAGAGCGCGCTCTTCAGCGACGCGGAGAAGGTGGCGCTCGAATACGCCGACGCGATCACGGACACGCGCCGCGACGTCGACGACGATCTGTTCGCGCGCATGCAACGCCACTACGACGACGACACCATCGCCGAGCTGACGATGATCATCGCGTGGGAGAATTCATCCTCGCGCTTCAACCGGGCGTTCCGCATCCCATCGCAAGGGTTCTGGAAGCCGTGATTCGTCAGCTGTTCATGCGTCGATCGGTGTCTTCGTGTTCGAAATCGCTATGTCCGCCGCTTCATCCGGCTCTCGCGTGTACAGATAGAACACCGCGGCACCCGCAGAGCCGAACGCGAAGGCCAGGTAGAGCAAGGCATGCGGCCCGAGCCAGAACCAGACGAGCGCACCGATCACCGACGCCCAACAAATGGCAATCCCACGGATGCCCCAATAAAGACCGACACCTTGCGCGCGGATCGGCGCTGGCAGTAAGGAGACGATCAGCGCCTTCCGGGCGGGCTCGCCGATTTCGCGGAGGCCCCAGACGATGAACGCGAGGATCAGTCCATTTCCGTCTGGTGCGAGCGCAAGCGACAGGGGGAAGAGAGCGAAGAAGATGAACGTCAGCCCGATGAACGGCTGAAGACCGACCACGGCGGTCATCCGTCCGATCGGCAAGTACGTCAGCAAGGCGACCGTGTTCTGCAGAGCAAATAGCAGCCCGACGGCCACGGGATCGATCCCGCGGATGACCAAGAGGTAGAGCACGACGAATTCACGCACCAGCCAATCGCACCAGCGCGTGAAGATCTCAGCGAGGAGCAACCGGCGCAGCCTTGGATGAAAGGCTCGGACGACGGTGAGGGAATCCGGACCTCGTGGAGGCGTTGGATAGCGTGGCATCCAGAGGACCTGCATCAGAAGCGATCCGAGCCCGAGCAAGAGCGACGCTCCGACGAGCCACCGCATGCCGACCACATAGCCGACGTCGGCGCTGCCATGGTGTCGTGCAGCCGTCGCCAAGACGAACCCCGCAACAGCAGGACCGATGATCCGCGGGAGTCGTTTTTGAATGGACTGCAGGGCGAAGGCCATACCCTGATTTGAGGTCGTCACCGTGGTGGCGACCGTCGTGAACGTGACCGGGACTGACAGCGGCTCCCAGCCGACAATGAGCAGGGCTGCAATGACCGCGACGGCCGGTGTGCTCGACGCCAAGAACAACATATAGCCGCCGACGGTAAGCGCTCCGAACAGGATCAGCGAGCCTCGATCACCCAGACGCGCCGTCAGTTGGCCGCCGCCGACGTAGCAGGCGGCCTCGAAGAGATTGCGAAGACACGCGTAGATGCCGACGGCGAGCAACGCCGTCAAGCCGACGCCACCCATTGAGTGGGCAGTGCTCCCGTTCAGCTTCGCGTCGAGATACGCCGGAAGAAACGGGCTCCAGAGCTGTTCACCCAGACCGAAGAACAGGACCGAAACCAGGACGATTCCCACCGTGCGATTGAGAGCCAGCATCGAGACCTTCCCCGGGGCCCCGGAGTCGGCCGCAAGTGTAGCGCTTGACGCCATTGGTATCAATGGTTACGAAGCAGCATCGATACTTGTATCAATCGTTGCAAAGCAGGAGGCGTGCCATGAAGACGCTCAGCGTGCTGGCCGCGTTCGTTGTTTTGCTGTTCGTCGTCTCTTCGGGGTTGACGCAGACGTCGGACGACAAAGCTAAGGAACATGCCGACCTCGAGAAGGCGCTGAAGGACGCCAAAATTCCGCTAGAACGCGGACTCACGGCGAGCGCGAAGGAAGGCAGGCCGATTTCGGCGAAATACGAGGTGGAGGACGGCAAGCTGCAGCTGTCCGTGTACACGATGAAGGGCAATAATTTTTCCGAAGTCATCGTCGATCACAAGACGGGCACAATCGCGAAAGCGGAGCCCATTACCCAGGGCGACGACCTCACACACGCCAAGGAGCAAAGTCAGGCCATGGCGAAAGCGAAGCGCTCGCTCGGCACGGCCGCGTCCGAGGCGGCGAAGCAAAACAAGGGGTATCGCGTCGTCAGTATCTTCCCGACGATGAAGGATGGCCACCCGGTCGCCGACGTGACGCTCGTCAAGGGAAACGAGTGGAAGACGGTGTCGGAGAAGCTGGATTGAGGATGCTGACATTTATGTCAGGTGCGGGGGCGGGGTGGGGGTCGATATAGTGCGCCGCAACGGAGGTGGACGTGAAGCGAAGATCACTGCTCTGGCTCCTCTTCGCCGTTGCGATCATAGCGGCCGGCGGTCTTCGTGTCTCGAGCGGGCGCGCTGCCGGCACCGCCGACTCCGCGAGTGATAGTTTGCGCCTGCGCAAGGTCGCGGAGTTCGAGTTGCCCGGCCCGCCGGGCAAGCGCTTCGACTATCTGACGATCGACGAGGACGACAACTATCTGCTTTCTGCTCATCTCGCCGCTGGCCTCTTGCACGTCATCGATCTCAAGACGAACGCGGTCGTCAAGACCGTCCGTGACGTACCGGGCGTTGAAGGCGTCGCGTACATCAGCGAAGGCAAGAAGGTCTATACGGCGAACTGGGGAGAGAACAAGATCGGCGTCGTCGATCTGGTGCGCGGAAACGTGATCAAGCGGCTTGCCACGGAGGCGAAGCCCGACGGCATCGCCTATGCGGCGCCGTTCCACAAGGCCTACGTATCGAACGAGCGCGCCAAAGCGGAGAGCGTCATCGACGTCACGAGCGACACCATCGTCAAGGTGCTGCGGTTCGACAGTGAGACCGGAGTCCCGCAGTACGATCCCGTGGCGCGCAAGGTCTACGTCAACCTTCAGGATCGCGACACATTGGCCGTGATCGATCCAGCCACGGACACCGTCATCGAGCAATACCGAGTCGACGGCTGCCGCGGCAACCACGGCATGGCGATCGATGCGGAGCGTCGGCGAGCCTTTCTCTCATGCGAAGGCAACGACACGCTGACCGTCTTCGATCTCGAGACACACCGGGCGATCGCGCACCTGCCGATGGCGAAAGGTGCCGACGTCGTGATGTACGATCCCGGACTCGGTCGAATCTACGTCGCGTGCGGGAGCGGCAACATCTCCGTGTTCCAGATGGACGATCCGACGCACTTCAGGAAGCTCAAGGATGTCCCGGTCGAGCCGAGGATCCATAGCCTCGCGGTCGATCCGAAGACGCATCGAGTGTATGCGCCCGCGGAGCAGGAGAAGGGGCGCCCCGCATCGAAGATGTTCGTCTTGGAGGCTGTGACCGATTAAGTGCGTTGCCGCGCTGTTCGCCATTCTGCTTGTGCCGGCCGCCGCCTGGGCGTATCGCCCATTCGTCTCAACTGACGCGGCGGTCGCCGAGCCAAGAGAGGTCGAGGTCGAGCTCGGCTACTTCAACCTCGACCGGAATCGTCGCGAGAACACGATCTCGACCCCGCACACGGTTCTCAACTATGGGATCGCAAAGAACGTGGAGCTTGTCGGCGAATTCAACCTCCAGGAGAGCCCCAACGTCGAGCTCACCGATCCCGGCCTTTTCGTAAAAGCGGTGCTCAGAGATGGAACACTCCAAGACAAACCAGGTCCGAGCGTCGCGGTGGAGGTTGGTCCGCTACTGCCCTCGACGCTTCCTCGCGAACACAGCGTCGGGTTCGAGGCGATCGGGATCGTCAGTGGCAAGTTGGAGCCCGTCACGCTGCACGTCAATGGCGGCGGTGGTCTCGACCGGACCGGGGAATTCTTCGCGGTGTGGGGCGTCATCGGCGAGCTGCCGGTTCATCCGAAGCTTCGAATCGTCGCCGAGGTCAATGGCCAGAGCACGCAGGGCGCCCCGCCGAACAACTCGGCGCTGCTCGGCCTCATCTGGCAGCCAACCGCCAAGAATCTATTTCTCGATGCCGGCGTTCGCCACGGCATCAGCCGGGCGGCCCCTGAGTGGCAGTTCACGCTGGGCCTGACGTACGGCTTTCCCGTCTCGATGTTTTCACGACAGTAGCGAACGGAAGGGCTCATGAACCGTTGGCTCGCGCGCGTTGTCATTGTCGGTGTCCTCGTTCTTCTCGTCGGGTGCGCGCCTGCGGGGGGAGTATGGCTCGTGGGTCCCGCCATCAACGGGCGTGCAGGCGGACTGTGAACGAAGCGGTGGCGTGTGGCGAGCGGCTCTAAATTTCTGTGAGCATCCGCGAGCGGCGGCGCCTGACGGCGACGTCAGGCAGAGCAGGCCTCTCGACTACTTGCAGCCGCCCGAGATCCAGTTCCAGCTTCGACCGATGCTCTGGCAGTCGCTCACCCTCGTGTCGCCGGGATATGACGTCATGTGCGACTCGCGACTTGCACACCCGGAGACGAATCCCACGACGACCAAGGCGAAGGCAAGAGTTCTCATGGATTCTTCCTAGTCGACGTTGCCGGCGAGACAGCGGCCGTCGGCGGTGTAAATCCCGCCCGCCGTCTCGCAGAGCTGTTGTCCGTTATACGGCTCGAGCTTCCAGCTCGAGCACCCGCCGAGGCCGAGGGCACACGCAAGGATCACCAGGAAACGCTGTCTCATTGAACGACTCCAATCGCCGCTAGGATGGCTCCGCTCAATGTCTTGGCAAGGGCCGTTTGGCCCCAGCGCGCTAGCGCACGAGCCGCGTCGCAGGAGTCACGGGACTCACTTCGACCACGACGTCATCCCCGAATGCCTCGCGCATCTTGCTCTCGATGAAGGCTCGGTCACCGTCGTAGTTACCTTGGAAGGCGTCGAAGGCCGTGCGGATCAGCCGAAACTGCTCACGAAATGTCGGCCGCCGTGCGGAAGTGATCGCGAGTCCCGGATCCTGAAATGTCGAGTCGCCGAGTCGAAATTCGATTGCACGGTGAAGAGAGCCAAGATCGTTTGCAACGGCGATCGCGATGGCATGCGAGGTCTTATGGGCATCGTGAACGTACACGTTGTAGAGTCTCGTGCTCATCGTAGACATTGCTCGCCTCCTGCTCGTGAGTGAGTCCCCGAGCGTACGCTGTGCCTCTGCATTGTCGCCGCCGACGAGATTGCAGCGCGCGCATTATCGGTGAAGGATGGTGGCATGGCGGAAAAGATGGTGCTCAGTGAGGACGAAGCGCTGGAGCTCGTGGCGTTTCTCGTCACGGCGGCGCGGACACAGGTCGATGAGGCGGCCGAGTATGGCCCGCTCCGGCTGCTGACCGCGGCGGGTCGGCTGGCGGAACTCATCGCCGAGCGCGTGTCACCCGAGACGCGAGCGTTTTTGATGGGGCCGCTCAAGCAGATTCCCGACCTCGCCGTCCGCACGACCGATCCGGCCAGCTATGTCGCTGCGCTGGACGCAGTGTGCCGCGCCGTCGGCGAGCATCTGGTCGCCCACTTCGGTCTCGACAGGACGTCATCGTGAATTCCGTGCTCGAGGCCATCCGAACGCGGCGCATCGCGCGCGCGTTGACCGGCGAGCCGATCACACGCTCCGAGCTCGAGGAGGTGCTGAAGGCGGCGCGTTGGGCACCGAGCGCCGGTAACCGCCGACTCCATCGCTTCATCGCCATCCAGGATCCACTGACCCTGAAACTTCTGCGCATGGTGACTCCCGGGATGTTCCAGCGTCCGGTGGCCATCGTGGTGATCTGCGTCGACCGCGCAAAGGCGGAGTCCTTCGGTATGCGCCTGACCGCGAAGGGACTTTTCATCGACGTCGGGACCGCAGCGCAGACCATGCTGCTGGCGGCCCACTCCCTTGGGCTCGGAGCCGGGGTCGTCACCTCGTTCAGTCAGGCCGCGGTGAGCGCGATCTTGAACGCACCCGAGGGCCTCAGCCCTGAGATGTTCGTGTGCCTCGGCCACGCGGCGCCGACACAACCAGCGGGCATGCCGACGAGAGGCCGGGTGACGTGGCAGAGCTTGACCCAGTGGGAGCGTTTCACACCGTAGGCCCCTTTCGTACGAAAAATCTTGGGTATTGTGCACCGCTAGCGGTAGCGTGCGTGGGCACAGGGAATTGTCTATGGGCTTTGGAATCCGAGTCATCATCGTTACCGCCGCTCTGGGCTGTAGTGCGGGTTGCGTCGCGACGGAGAATTGGACTCAAGAGCTGGTCGGCAAGCAGAAGGCGGAAATGGACACTCGCGTCCTCAAGGTCGAAACCGGAGTGCGCGAGCACGGCGAGCGGCTCGACAAGGTCGAGAGTCGCGTCACGGATCTCGAGCACCAGGATGTTCGGAAAGCTTCCATCACAGAACGAACGCCGGGCGCTGCCATTCGCGGCACTTCGGAGCGCACGTTGGTCGGTGTCGTGCATGTGCCCTTCGGCTTCGACCGCGCGGACCTGGTTCTGAGTGCCGAGACTGCACTCGCGACGATCGCGACCGAACTGCGCGATAACCCGCACATGACGGTCGATCTCGAGGGAACGACCGACCCCGTGGGCCCGCGCGAGTACAATCTCAAGCTGAGCCGGCGGCGCGTGGAAGCCGTCAAGCGCAAGCTATTGGAGCAAGGTATCGAGCCCACCCGGATCATCACCTCGACGGCGCGCGGCCCGCTTCTCGACAAGTCTGTCCCGAACGACTTCAAGCGCCGGGTCATGATCAAGCTCATGAACTGACCGATCGAGGACCCGTGACCCAGGTCTACATCCTTGGTGCTGGAACCCCGACGCCGACGCCCGACCGGTGGGGCTCCGCCTTCGCCGTCAACATCGGCGGCGAATATCTGATGTTCGACTGCGGGCCCGCCGCGACGCACAAGCTCGTCAAGGTCGGCATCTTTCCGACCCGCGTGGACTATCTCTTCTTCACCCACCATCACTTCGACCACGACGTGGATTACCCGTGCTTTCTCCTGTGTCGGTGGGATCAGAGTATCGGCAAGGAGAACCAGCTCAGGGTGTATGGCCCCACGCTCACCGAGACGATCACCGACCGCATCCTTGGCGAGGGGGGCGCGTTCGTCCACGACTGGAAAGCGCGGGTCAACAGTCCACTGAGCCAGCGCGTGCACGTCAACCGTGGCGGCACTCTGCCACGAAAACCGCCGTCGGTGCTGGCCAAGGACATCGGTCCGGGCCTGGTGCACGAGGAGCGAGAGTGGCGCGTGACGGCCGCGCCGGCCGAGCACGTCCAGCCGTTCCTCGATTCTCTGGCCTATCGATTGGAAGGCCCCGAAGGCAGTGTCGTGTTCACCGGCGACACTCAGCCTTGCGCGAGCGTGGTGAACCTCGCGCGCAACGCCGACATGATGCTCTGCATGTGTTGGGACGATCAGGAGCGAATGGACGCGATGGGCGAGACCGGCGGCCAGTGCGGCACGTTAGGCGCAGCCCGGATGGCAGAGGAGGCCGGCGTGAAACGCCTGGTCCTCGTCCACATCGGTCCCCACCTGGCGCGTCACGGCCCGATGGAGAAAGGCATCGGTGACGTCAGGAAAACCTACAGCGGCGAGGTCGTCTTCGCGGACGAGTTGATGTCGCTGAGGCTCTGAGCCCAGCGGTCGATGTCCGCTCGCGTATAGCGGAAGGCGCGAAAGACCCAGTTGTTCAGTCCGGGCGCGCCGGGCTCGGAGAAGAAGTGCGGGCTCACATACTCCCACACGACCTCGCCCTCACGCGTCACCTCGAAGATGCGTCCGTGGCACCCCTCGCAGATGAGCGTATTGTCGTTCGCCAGCCGCTGCGCGCCCGAAATGTAGGGACTGAAAAATTCGAAGAGCGACTGATCGGTGTACTGCCAGACGATCGCACCCGTGCGGGGATCCACCTCGATCACCCGCGAGAACGTGACCGGGTGATCCGGGCGGTGCGTGCCATTGTCGAATATAAGGATGTTGCCAGTGGGCAGCGGCCGCGGATCATGCTGTTGCGCAAGCGGGGGGCTGCCGAGCGCCCAGATGATCTTCCCCGTCGCTCGTTCGATCATCACGACGGTTGAGATATTTCGGAAACTGACGACGAGGTTCCCGTCTGACGTTTCCGCGACCGTGTTGCCGTGAGTCCACTCGGCGCGACGGTCTTGTGCAGTGATCGGATGCGCCCCGGGATCGAGATGCTCCCAGCTTCGCCACTCCCAGACGACCTCCCCGCCGGTGGTCATTTCCACCAGGTAGTCGCCGTACATCGTGCCGTCGGCTTCGGTGCCCGAGAGACCGCCGCGGACGCGGCTGGCAATCTCGGCTGGCAGGGGCCGTAGGCACAGCAGGATGACGTTGCCATTGCGGAGCCGGCGCGCGTCGTGGTGGTGATCTGGATGACGCAGCTCCCAGACGATTCGTCCGCGCCAATCCACTTCGAGGATGGCGCCGCCTTTGAAGCGTCGCCACGCCTCGAACCGATCGAGGTCCTCCATGACCTTGCCGCTATAGAAGAGGTGGCCATTGTCGAGCAAATAACCGTAGAGCCCCGGCCGGTACGGCATGTGCCACGTGTGCGCAACCTTGCCTTCCATGTCGATGAGATAGACCGTCCCATCCCCGTACATCGGCGCGAAGAGCGTGTAGCCCGGCTGGGCCAACGCCGGCTGGTGTCCAATGAGCCCGGTCCGAGTGCGCCTGATCTTTTGTTGGTCCACAGTGAGGGAAGATCCTAATCGCCCATTCGTCTCTGAGCAATCCCGGTGGCACCGCCATTGCTGATGGTCGCATCACGGCATGATTATCCGGCGCCTCGAATTGACATGGTGCGCCTGCAAGACGTTGGGAAGTCAGGCGTCGGCACCCTGGCGGCTGCTGCCGCTTATCGCTCTGGGTTTAGCGAATTACGGCGTCTACGAGCTCGCTTTTACCTCGACTGACGTGTGAAGCTGCCAAGTCACTGGATTCGAATCGGTCGATGGCGCATCCACGCGCGAATCGCGCTCGACCAGGTGCCGCGCGGCAGGCTCCCCGTCGTCCTCGTTCACGGCATCGGTGTATCGAGCAGCTATCTGATACCAACCGCGGAGCAGCTCGCGCGCTGGTATCCAGTGCTCGCACCTGATCTGCCGGGATTCGGCGAGAGCGACAAGCCTGAGGAGTCGCTGAGCCTCCACGACCTCGCCGACATCCTGTGGGCGTTCGTCAAGCAAATGGATTTCGAGCGTGCCGCGTTCATCGGCAACTCGTTCGGTTGTCAGATCATCACGGACCTCATTGTGCGTCACGCCGAGATGGTCGAACGCGCCGTCTTCCTTGCACCAACGATCGACCCCGCCGCGCGGACGTGGAAGCAGCAGATCGGGCGGCTTTTCCTCGACGCCGTTCGCGAGCCGCTGTCGTTGTTCCCGCTCGTCGTCCACGATTACAGCCGCTGCGGATTTCGACGTCTTCGCGCCACATTCGAAGAAGCGCTAGGCGACGTGGTCGAGTCCAAACTGCCGAACGTCGCCACACCCACGCTCGTCGTGCACGGGTCGCGAGATCCAATCGTTCCACGGCGGTGGGCGCGAGAGGCCGCCGATTTGCTGCCGTGTGGATGGCTGTCTCAGATTCCGGGCGCCGCTCATGCGGCGAACTACAGTCACCCTCGAGAGGTTGCCTCGATCGTCAGAGAGTTCCTCGAGACACCGTGGGCTGCGACGCCGCATCGGAGCACGAGCGCGGCCTGAAGCGGCCAAGGGCCGGCGCGTATAGTACGCACACGGTGGACAACGAACCGCCGCGGGTGAAATGGGGCGCAGGCCTCCACGTCGTCGACGGGCAGTCCGTCAACGCTTCGGCGTACGAGCAATATTGCGGTCGTTGGTCGCGGTTGTTCGTCCCGGCGGTATTGGCGGCGGTCGACGTGATTGCGGGTGACCGAGTCCTTGACGTGGCGACCGGCCCCGGCGAGGCGGCGGCGCTCGCTCTGTCACGGGTTGGATCCGCTGGACTCGTGGTCGGCGTGGACATCGCACCCGCGATGCTCGATACGGCCCGTGCGCGGTTTGCCGGGCAACGGTTTCGAGCCGCTGCTATGGATGGTCAGGCGTTGGCTTTTCCCGATGGCAGTTTTGATGGCGTCATCTGTCAGCTCGGCTTGATGTTCTTTCCGGATCCGGCGCGAGGTCTGGCCGAGTTCCGTCGAGTCCTGCGCCGCGGTCGACGCGCCGCGGTTTGCGTGATCTCCGCCCCGGAACGCGCGCCGATGTGGGGCATTCTTGCCGACACGCTCAGCCGGTATCTTCCTGATCATCGCGACGATCTTCATCTCTCCTTCGTTCTGGCCGACTCGGGCCGCCTCGAGCGCATGCTCCATGCCGCAGGCTTTCGCGACGTCGGCCTGACGCATGAGAAGCGCGACGCAATCTTCGAGTCTTTCGAGGACTACTGGAAACCTATCGAAGCTGGTGTGGGTTCGCTTCCACAGGCATATCGAACGCTTCCAGAAGCGATTCGTCACGCAGTTCGGCATGAGGTGAAGACAGCCTTGGCCCGCTTCGACACAGATGGACGGCTCGCCATGAGCGTCGAGATGCTGATCGCGGCCGGTCGCGCGTAGGGCCCGCGACGCGGTAGTCTCCGGCCTTTTTCGGGCCGAGTGTTTTGATTGCTGCTGCCGCGAGGCCGCCCGCAGAAGCAACACTCCCTGCAATGAGCAGTGCGGTCGATACGCACGCTGGGCACATGGTCGTCTCCTCCGTTTATCGCGCCTTGCGCTCGTACTCGTCGTGGCGGCGCCACCAAATGCCGTTCTCGTTGCGCCCCTTGGGGGCGCGGTCGAGCCACTGGTACATGCCCCAGAGGCCGTCCACTCCGCGCGCATAGGCAGAATAGGTGTGGTAGATGCCGCCGTCCTCGAGCACGAATGCGCTCACGCCCGGCCGTTCGCGCAAGTACGTGGCCGCGTCAGTTCCGCTCATGGCCGCAAAGGTGACGACCCCTTCGCTGCCAGCTGGCTGCTGCCACGGGCCCTCGCGCCGGTAGTTGTATTCGATGCCCTCGCGCTGTTGCGTCTCGGTGAACCCCACGGCGAAGTCGAAGTTGAAGTCACCGGCAAAGGAGGACGCCCAGGGGAACGTCCAGCCCATCCGCCGCTTGTAGGCCTGCAGCTTCGCCAGCGGCGCCCGCGACACCGCCCAGAGCATCACGTCGTGGTTGGCCAGGTGCACGGCGAACCCATTGAAGCCGTCCGCGATCGCCGAGCAGGACGGGCAGCCCGCGGCGTAGTCGGGCCCGAACATGAAATGGTAGACGAGGAGCTGCGAGCGTCCTCGGAAGAGGTCGGCCAGGGAGGCGCTGCCCTCGTCGGTCTCGAATCGGTAGTCCTTATCGACCCGGACCCATGGTAGCTCCTGCCGCCGCTGCGCCAGATCGTCGCTGTGCCGCGTGAGCTCTTTCTCGGCCTCGAGCAGTTGGAGCCGCGCTGCGAGCCACTCCTTACGCGTTACCGTCTTGTGCGTCGTCATGGTGTCTGTCTCCTTCCTCGGGTAAGACTCGGTGCTCATCGCTTACGAGCTAGACTTACCCCCGGACATCGACACCATGGGAGTTACAAGTGTGACGGGATTCCGATGGACTCGTTGATCACGGCCGCGGCGCGGGCGCTGGCGGCCGGTGATCCGCTCGGGGCGTTGAAGCGAGTCGCCCTGCGCGACGACGCGCCTGCTCTCGCGCTTCGAGGCATTGCGATGGCTCAGCTCGGTGATCTCGTTCGAGCAAAGGCTCTGCTGCGACGTGCGGCGCGTGCCTTCGGTCCGAAAGAGGCCGTCGCTCGCGCAAGATGCATTGTCGCCGAGGCGGAGATCGCTCTCGTCTCTCGCGACCTGGGTTGGCCTGCGAAGGCGCTCGATGCAGCACGGGCGACTCTCGAACAGCACGGCGATCGCGCCAACGCCGCGTATGCGCGGTACCTCGAGGTCCGCGGCCTTCTGCTGATCGGTCGCGTCGACGAGGCCGAGCGTACGCTTGCCAAGCTCGACCCGTCGCCGCTGCCTCCTGCGTCGAGGACCGTCCACGAGCTTGTGGTCGCAGGGGTCGCGATGCGGCGTCTGCGGACGAAGGCGGCGCGCGCTGCGCTCGCGCGAGCCGAGCGCGCGGCGACCGACGCACGCATTCCTGCGCTGACGGCGGAGGTCGAAGGCGCGATCCTCGTCCTCGATACCCCGGCGGCACGCCTGGTCGCGGACGGCGCGGAGCGACTTATCCTGCTCGAAGAGGTCGAAGCGTTGCTCGCGTCGAACGCATTCGTCGTGGATGCGTGCCGTCATGTCGTGCGCCGGGCGGGCACGGTCGTCTCGCTCGCGACGCGTCCGGTGTTGTTCGCGCTCGCACGCGCGTTGGGCGAAGCGTGGCCGGGAGACGTGCCGAGGGACGCACTGGTCGCGCGGGTATTCCAATTGAAGCTCGCCGATGAATCGCACCGGGCGCGATTGCGCGTCGAGATCGGACGGCTTCGTTCGGTGCTTCGGGCACTGGCGGACGTGCGCGCGACGAAGCAAGGGTTTGCGTTGGCGCCTCGCCGCGCCCGCGACGTCGTCGTGTTGGCCCCGCCCGTCGAAGACGACCATGCGCGGGTGCTCGCTTTTCTCGCCGACGGCGAATCATGGGCGAGCTCGGCCCTGGCGCTTGCGCTCGCGACGAGTCAACGCACCGTACAGCGCGCGCTCGACTCGCTTGCCGCAGCAGGTAAGGTGCAGTCGTTTGGTCGTGGGCGAGCCCGACGCTGGATGAGCTCGCCCATGCCCGGATTCACGACGACGTTGTTACTCCCTGTTGCGGTGGCGACTGATTAGGATGGCGCTATGACTCGATCAGCGGCCGAGATCGTCCGTGAGTATGGGCCTTTCCCAAGTGTCGAACGCGTGCATGGGGTTACGTTTGACGGCCAGCACGTCTGGTTTGCTGCTGGAGACAAGCTGCATGCCTTCGATCCCGCGAGCGGGAAGATCGTGCGCTCGCTCGCGGTGGCCGGGCATGCAGGAACGGCCTTCGACGGTCAGCATCTGTTTCAGCTCGCCGAGGACCGCATTCAGAAGATCGATGCGAAGACCGGCCGTGTGCTCGCCACGATCCCGGCGCCGGGCCGCGGCGGTGACTCGGGGCTCACGTGGGCCGAAGGGACGCTCTGGGTGGGACACTATCGCGACCGGAAGATCTATCAAATCGATCCGGAGACCGGGGCGATTCTTCGCACGATCGAATCCAACCGCTTCGTCACCGGGGTCACCTGGGTCGACGGAGAGCTGTGGCACGGCACCTGGGAAGGCGATGAGAGCGATGTGCGGCGAATCGATCCTCGAACGGGAAAGGTTCTGGAGAGGCTCGAGATGCCGCCGGGAGTCGGGGTTTCGGGGCTCGAGTCCAATGGCGGCGATCTGTTCTTCTGCGGAGGCGGACCCGCCGGCAAGGTGAGGGCCGTTCGCCGGCCCAAACGACGCTCATGATGTAGGTCCGGGCGAGGAAGTCGGGGCGCCCAGGCGCGTGTTAGAGTTGCCGCGAGCCGGACGATGGCCTTCCAATCCCTTGCGGACCTGAATCGACTGCACGAAATCATCCGCGTCTTCACCATCGCCGGCTTCGGGGACATTTTCAAACAAATGGGCCTGGAGGCCGCGGCCGAACGCACCGGCAAGTTCATGGGTTGGAAGTATGCAGACGAGATGGCACACCTGGAACGGCCCCAGCGTGTACGCCGCGTGTTCGAAATCCTCGGGCCGACCTTCGTCAAGCTCGGCCAAATTCTTGCGACCCGCCCGGACCTGTTCGGGCCCGAGTGGATCAGTGAGTTCGAACGACTCCAATCGCAAGCCCCGCCGTTGGGTTTCGAAGAGCTTCGTCCTCAGCTGGAAGAAGATCTCGGGGCACCGCTCGAAGAAATCTTCCAGGAAGTCGACGCCACACCGCTGGCCGCCGCGTCTGTCGCGCAGGTTCATCGAGCGACCCTGAAGGACGGCACCAACGTGGTGCTCAAGATTCAACGCCCCGGGATCCGCTCGAAAATCGAATCCGACATGCGCCTGCTGGCTCATCTGGCGTCGCTGGCCGAGAAGAGCGTGCCGCAGCTGGCCGCCTATCGTCCCCAAAAGGTCGTCCAGCAATTCGTGAAGTCGCTTCAGAACGAGCTGAACTTCATGACCGAAGGACACAACGCCGAGCAGGTCGCGTCCAACTTTGAAGGCAATGAGCAGATCGTCATTCCGAAGATCTATTGGGAATGGACGCGGCAGCGCGTCAATGTCCAGGAATTCATCGATGGAATCCCCGGCGTGAGCCTGCACGCGATCGATGCCGCCGGAATGGATCGCAAGCGCATCGCCCAAACCGGGGCTAGTGCGGTGCTCAAGATGATCATGATGGATGGGCTGTTCCATGCCGATCCGCACCCGGGGAATTTCTTCATCCTGCCGGGTGAGCGCATCGCCTTCATCGACTTCGGCATGATCGGACGTGTTTCCGAGCTGAGACGGCAGCAGATCACGAAGCTGCTGGAGGCGTTGCTACAGAACGACGCCAACGCTCTCTGCGAGATTCTTTTGGAATGGTCCGAGAGGCAAGGTGATGACCCTGGGGAGCTCCTGGGAGCCGTCGAGGAATTCCTGAGCAAGTATTCCGGCAAACCGATGGGCCTCATGGATTTGTCGGCCATGGTCGGTGATCTGTTGAGCCTGGTGCGAGACAACAAGCTGACGATGCCGCCGGATCAAGCCATGCTGCTCAAAGTCTTCGTCTCGCTGGACGGGGCCTTCAAGAAGCTCGATCCTGGCTTCGACGTCATGGTGGCGATGCAGCCCACGTTGCAGGAGGCCGTCGTCAACCAGTTGTCGCCGCTCGCGCTCGGAAAACGCGGCCTGAAGGTGTTCACGCAATACCTGGAGCTGTTCGCCGACCTGCCCAAAGAAATTCGTCGCGGAATTTATACGGCGAAGACCGGCAATCTGAAGATCCGTGTCGAGCTCAGCGAGCTCGATGGGCTGCAACGCATGGTCATGCGCGCCGGGCGTCTGCTGGCCGCGGCGGGCGTCACGTCAGCCTTGCTGATCGCCACGTCGATTTTTGTGTCTTCGAGGAACAAGCCGAAGGACTGAACGAAGCCTAGAATACGCCCCGAAGGCCGACGGTGCCGGCGGCGCGCGCGCCGAATCCGAGCGCATTGTTCGTATTGCCGTTCGCGTAGAACCGAGTGCCTTCGCCGCCGCCCCACGCGAACAAAAACTCCGCGACCGATCTGCCGCCGAGTCGTAACGTGATGCCGAAACCGATGCTGTGTTTCAGGTTGTCGAAACCCAGGTCGCCGACGTTGAGACCGACTTTTGCCCATTGCGTGAAGATGGAGATGCCGATCGGATCGATCAGCCGCCTTTCATAGGTGAGGCCATACGCGACCGTGCTGGGCGCCCGGAAGCGGTAGTTCCTATAGCTGCTCAGCCAGTTTTCGTTGTGGATGTCGCCGCCGCCGACGGTGGGCTGCAGATAGAACGGCACCGAGTTGTGGGCCCGCGGGTCACTGATGACGAGGTTCGCCTCAGCGGTGAAACGGCTCGAGCCGAGGAGACTTCGCACGTACGGGAATGTTCCCAGCGCGAACGGCTGGTCCTCGATACCGTAGTGCACCGCCATCGACGCCTCGAATCGATCGAACGAGAACGGCCCACCGTCGACCGCCTCGTAGGCCTCGTAACCCACGCGGCCCTCGCCCGACAGACCATACAGCACGTCCGGAGAGCGGTAGGTCGCAATCAGTCCGGGAACGACATACGTCGTGCGGGCCCGGATGCCTGGCGCTGTTGATTCGGAGAAGCGGCTGACGAAGCCGCGGGACGGATCCGACGCCGCGTGGAGTGCGGTGAACTGTGCTGACAACGTCAGGCCGTAGGCCACCGGGAAGTCCACGAGGATCGGCGCCTCGGTTTCGGTCAGCGCGAACAACGAGCGGTCGCTGCGTGAGGTGTCATTCCCAAGGCCGTAGAACGGCATGTCGGGAAGATCGAAGTGCTTGAGCGCGATGGTGATCTGCGGCATCCGGACCGAGCCCACGTCGTACGCGCGATACCAGTCGAACTGCATGTGGGACACCACGCCGGCCGCCCAGAATCCGTTCACCGACACGCGTCCCTCCGCACTGGTCGTGAACCGGATGTGCGGCGACTCGGTGCGGTGCCACTCGTCGTTGAGCGCGAGGCCAAACGCGGCTCCGCTTTCGGGCACGATGTTCCCGAGGGTCGGGTGCAGACCTGGGCCGGTGAAGACATCGACGATCACATCCTGGACCGTCCCCAATTGCCGTTGCCACATCCCGCGGAAGCCGCCGTCCCGGTAGTCTTCTCTCACGCGACAGAAGGCGAAGAGCAGATCCCGGTACTCCGTCCGGAGATCGCGCATCACCGCATTGCTGCTCTCCGGCACGGACGGTTTCGAACACACGGACAGACCGAGGGATTCGGGTGAGACCTCGTCGGTCATCTGTGCGTGGGCCGCGTGCGGCACGGTGACGGCGCTCAACGTGCAGACGGCGACCGCCGCCGTCAGCCGACGAATCGCGCGCAGCCTACGAATCTCGGTCCTCCAGCTTGGGATGGAGCGCCGCCAGCGCCGTGCGCATGAAGTGCGCGACCTCGCGCTGTGTCGTGATGCCGGCCGGGTCCACCGCGCGCGCGAGCGTCGGATTGCGGGACCTCAGAAGCTGGTGCACCTCGCGGACGTGCTCGATCTGAAGCGACGACGGCCGTCGTGTCGGTCCAACGATGCGGCCGCCGAACGTGTCGGACTCGGACAGCGAGGCGGGAATCACGTCTTCGCCCCCCCACGCGCGTCGACGACCGAAGTCCGGGCGCTCCATGCGCGGCGACATGTCGATCAGGAGCTGCTGCAGCGTCGACGCGCGCTGCTCGCGGCGGTGTGGCGCGTGTGTGTCCGGTGGTCCGATGAACTGTTGGGTGGCGGTGGCGGGAATCGACGCGTGCTCGAAGAGCACGTGCGAGACGCCCGGCGTCACGTAGGGCGACACGACGATCGCGCCGACGCGGACGCCGAGCCGGTCGAACTTGAAGCCAACCGACGAGCGAAAGGTGTCGCCGTACGGCAGCGTCGGGGGCGACACGTGGTCGAAGATCCCTCCGTGCTCGTCCCAGACGATCAGCAACAACGTCGAGCGCCATACCTCGTCGCTAGAGCGGATAGCCTCGTACACGTTCCGGATGAACCGGTCGCCGGCCAGCACGAAGCTGTCGGGATGATGGTCGGCGGCCAGTGTGCCGTCGTCCTGATCCACGTACGGCGGCTCGATGAACGCGTAGTCCGGCAGCGTGTTGTTCCGGCAGTCGTTTTCGAAGTCGCGATAGAGCCCGAAATAGTACGACGGGAGGAACGTCATCCCGATCGTCCCGCTCTGCTGGTTGTAGTAGTAGATCTTCGCCGTTCGACCGCGATCGACCAGTCGACCGTAGATGCCACGTTCGACGCGCCCGTTGAGCAACATGAGCCATACGGGGCCGTTGTCGACGCGTCCGAACGAGGTGCCGAAGTGCGCGAACGCGCGATTCGGATTCGTCGGGCCCGGCAGCGAAGCGAACCAGTTGTCGCAGACGAGGTAATTCTTGGCGAGCGCGCGGATGGTCGGTAGTCGTTCCGGGCGGAAGCATTTCATGATGTTGGCCGGGTTGCCGCCAGCGCGCGCATAGGTCACGGCGAAACCCCGCATGCCCGGCTGCGGCGGCCGCGTCACCGGCTGCCCCGGATTCGCGTAGATCTGCTGCTGCGCGCTCCAGAAATCGTGCGGCGGATCGACCCTCAACTGCCCCTGGTACGCCGCGTCGTCCGTCAACGGGTGCACGTTGCCCTTGTCGTCGACGCTGCTCCACTCACCGACGCGGACGCCGCGGAGGTCGGGAATCTCGTTCATCAAGAGCCCGAGCATGTGGTCGAAGGAGCGATTCTCCATCATCAGCACGACGATGTGCTTGATGCATGGATGCCCGCAGCCGTCGTCTGCCCGCGCCGTGCGCGGCCGGCCGAAGGCCCCGACCGTCGCCGCGACGGCCCCGCGACCGACCATCGACAGCCACTGCCGTCGGCCCGTCGTCTTTGCCATCCTCCGATATAATCACTTCGTTTCGGCCTGAGTCACTTTTCTTTTCGCAGTACGCCACCGATCCGTCTATGAGTAATTTGAGCGCGCTCCTCGAGCACTGGCGCTATCCTGCGATCTTCATCGCGGTGATCCTCGGGAACGTCGGTCTGCCTATTCCCGAGGAGACCATCCTCGCGCTTGGCGGATTCCTGGCGCAGCGGGGTGAGCTGCACCTGCCGACCGTCATCGCCGTCGGCATGCTCGCCGCGATCGTCGGCGACAACATCGGGTACTGGCTAGGCCGTCGGTACGGCCGAAAGGCGCTCGAGCGTTATGGCCGGCACATCTGGATCAGCGCCGACCGACTCGAAAGAGTCTCGGGGTTCATCGCCCGATACGGCGGCTGTGCGGTGTTTGCCGCCCGGTTCGTGCCCGGTGCACGCTGCCTGTCCGGGCCGATGGCGGGCGCCATGGGCATGGCGCCGCGCACATTCATCATCGCCAACACGCTCGGCGCGCTGGTCTATGTGCCCTACGCGGTTGGCCTTGGGTACGCGGTGAGTTACGGCGCCGGGCAGATGATCGAGCGAATCGTGGGACGGGCCGAGCCGATCATCCTCGTGATCATCGCGCTGATGACGCTCGCGTTCATTGTGAGTCGTCTACGCCACCGCACCAATCACGCCTAGGCGCGGCGGAATTTGAAGTTGAACCGGCGGATCTCGAACTGCTGGTTGGGATTGGGCGTGAATTCGACGTATTTCTGCAAGCCGTAGTCCTCGTAAGGCTGGATGATCGGCAGCCACGGAAAGTTTTCGAAGAAGATCTTCGTCATCTCACGATACGCGGACCCGCGAAACTTCTCGTCCACCGAGAAGCGGGCCGCGTTGCCCAGCTCGTCGAATCTCGCGTCGCGCCAGTAGTCGTACGCGCCTCCGGGCCCGAGCAAGCGCCACATCATCCCATCGGGATCGCCGAGTGTCGAGGTCGGATCCCCCCACCACAGACCTCTGAAGCTCCTTTCGCGGTTCTTCTGAGCTCGCACGGAGAACTCGATCACCTCGATCCTGACGTTGACGCCCACGTCTTTCCACATGGCCGCGATGGCCTCGGACATGGCCTTGTCCTGCGCAACGTACGCGACCGTGGTTTCGATCAAGATTTCCTCACCCTTGTATCCGGCCTTCTTCAGCCGTTCTCGGGCCTCCTTGGGGTTGTAGGCAAGGGGCGGCAGCGTCGGATCGAAGTGGTTGTCGCCCTTGGCGATGGGCTGGCTCGGCACGATGCCGCGGCCCTTCCAGAGCTCCTTGACGATCAGCTCGCGGTCGATCGCGAGCGAGAGTGCTTGCTTCACGAGCGGGTTGTCGAGCGGCGGCCGCTTGCTGTTCACGCCCAAGCAGTAGAGACCGGCGTAGAGCGTCCCTTCCACCCGCGTCGAGGGATTGGCCTTGACGCGGTCCTCGTGGTCGGGTGGCAGCTGGGTGATGACATCGACCTCGCCCTTGAGCAGGGCCGCGACGCGTGGCGCCGTCTCGGGGATAGAGCGGACGATCCAGTGGTCCACGTCGATCTTGCCGCCCCAGTAACCCGCGTAGGCGTCGAAGACCGCCCTGTCGTCCTTCACCCACGAGTTGAGACTCACGGGGCCGGTGCCGATGGGCTTGGCGTTGAAGGCGTCGTTGCCGACCGTCTCGAGATACTTCTTCGGCACGATCTGGCCGCCATAGAAGGCCAACCGCGCGGGCAGCAACGGATCGGGCTTCTTGGTGTGGATCACGAGCGTGAGCGGGTCTGGCGCCTCGATGCGCTCGATCGTCGTGAAGACCGTCGAGACCATCGTCTTCGCTGCGGGGTCGTAGGTACGCTCGAGGCTGAACTTCGCGTCGGCCGACGTGAACGGGTCGCCGTTGTGGAACTTGACGCCGGGTCGGAGTTTGAACCTCCAGGTCGTCTGCCCTTCGAGCTTCCACTCGGTCGCCAGCCCCGGGTACAGCTTGCCGTCAGGGTGCCGGCTCGTCAGGTTGTCGAAGAGATTGAACGAGACGCGGATGTCCTGCGACGACGTGCTGAAATGGGGATCGAATTTCGAGATGTCGCCGCCCTGGGCGGTGACAAGCTCCTTCTTTTGAGTCGTCTGCGCCTGCACCGCGCTCGGAAGGATCTGCGGCAGCCCACCGGCCACTCCGAGTGCTGCCGCGCCCTTGAGCAAATCACGGCGAGTGACGTTCATAGTGCTCCTCCCTCTAAGCCCGGCAGCCTCGCAGGTCAAGCGCAAAGTAGGGGCGCGTTTCGGCTGGATTCCTCGACGCGTCCTGGCCTAGCATCGAGGAGAGAGCGCCGGCCGCGCGCTCCGCTCCGGGACTGGCCGGAGACACCTACCTGAACGGAGCTTCGATGATTCGTGTGCTGGTTGCCTTCGGCCTGCTTCTCACGGCACTCGCGGTCCCTGTCCATGCGCAAATCGGTATCGATATCGGGATTCATTTGCCGGGCCCGCCGGCTCTGTTCGTCGTTCAGGGCAGCCCCGTGTACTACGCGCCGCGAGCGCCGGGGAATGTCTTCTTCTACGCACACCAGTACTGGGTTTTCACCAATGGCTGGTACGTAGGCCCGACGTGGAATGGTCCGTGGGCGGTCGTTCAGCCGGCGTACGTTCCGCGACCGATCCTACAGGTGCCCGTGGCCTATTACCCCGTGCCCCCGAAGCAGTGGCGCGGGTGGCGTCGTGAGACTCCACCCCGGTGGGAGGCCCACGCGGGACGTGAGTGGCACGAGGAAGCCCACGAACGTGATTGGCGTGAGCACGAAGAGCGTTGGGGGAAGGGCTGTCCGCCCGGACACGCCAAGCAAGGACGCTGCTAAGCTCCCGCTGTCCGTATCCTGTCAGGACATATAGGACCAAGGGCGTATTGCCGACTCCGGAGTCTGCGCAATACCCTGTTGTGGCTATTGCCCAGACACCTCAACATCTGCCTAGAGTGTTATCAACCAGCCGCCCCGTCCATCTTTTGCCGCCCGGTTCAGCGTGAGCGCCGTCGAGGGCGAGGTTCACTCGCCGGTCCTAACGGCAGTCGCACAGAATGTTGTCGCGCTCATGCGGGCCGCTGTCGCCGCCGTATGGATTGCCGACGAACACGCCCGCTTGCTCAAACTGGGAGCGATCGGTGGAAGCTCCGCGGACAACATCCCGATCCCTGTCGTGGCGTTTGGTCAGGGCGGAATCGGTTGGGTGGCCGCCACGCGGGCGACGCTCGCGGTTGACGATGTGTTCGCGGATACGCGTTTTCTCGGCCGACACTGGTGGCGGAGCCATGGGCTTTCGAGCTTCCTTGGCCTTCCTGTCGTGCTCGAGGGGCGGCTGCTTGGTGTGCTCGCATTGCACAGCGCCGGGCCGTTGCAGCTGACCCCCGGGCAGCGCGATCAATTAGTCGCGCTGACGAATCAGGCGGGGACGGCCCTCCTCGAGATTCAGTTCGAAGCGGCTGAAATGGCGCGATCCGCGGACGCTGCAGCTCTTCGCCCTGCGTCTGCAGTGCCACCTGGTTTCGAAAAGCTTCTCGTCCGCCTGTCCAACACTTTGGTTCATCTGCCCAGCGACCAGGTCGAGACCGCGTTCGAGACCTCGCTGCGAGAGCTCGGGCAGTTCCTCGAGCTCGACCGCGTCACGCTCTATCGCTTCTCGCGCGACGCCCAGGAGTTCACCGTCGCCTACTACTGGAGCGGTCCGGGGGTGGGGCCGGTGCCGCGCGTCACCGTGAGAGAAGATTTTCCCTGGATCGTGTCGCAGCTGCTCCGCGAACAACCCATCGCGTTCTCCCGCTCGGACGAACTGCCTGCCGAAGCGGCGCGCGATGCCGAGACGTTCCGCCGGCGGGGAGTCATCTCCAACCTCGCCGTCCCGATGATCGCTGGCGCGCGCGTCCTCGGGTGTCTCGCCCTCGTGACCCTCAGCGTCGAGCGAGCCTGGCCGGACGACCTCGTGCAGCGTGTGCGCCTCGTCGCGGAGGTCTTTGCGAATGCGCTGGCGCAAAAGGAAGCGGATGACTCTCTGCGCGAGAGCGAGCTGGCGAAGTCGGCCATCCTCGCCTCGCTCAGCAGTCACGTCGCCGTGCTCGATCGGGAGGGCCGGATCGTCACCGCGAATGACGGCTGGATGCGCTTCGCCCGCGAGAACGGCTGGCTTCCGGAAGCGGACACAGGCGCCAGCTATCTCGATGTCTTGCGGCGCGTCGCGAGCGAGAATTCGCGACATGCCCGCGAGGTGCTTGCCGGGATCGAGGCGGTGCTGGTTCAGTCGAGAGGGAACTTTGCGCTCGAGTACCCGACTCGCATGTCCGACGGCGAGCGTTGGTTCACCATTTCGGTCGTACCGCTGCGCGTGCCCCGAGGCGGTGCGGTCGTCTCGCATACGGACATCACCGAGCGGAAGTTGGCGGAGCTGGAGGTGCAGCGTAGCCGCCATGAGCTCGCGCACTTCACGCGGGTCTCGACGATCGGGGCACTGGCCGCGTCACTCGCTCACGAGCTGAACCAGCCGCTGACAGGAATTCTGGCTAATGCGCAAGCTGCCCTCCGCTTGCTGACGGCGACATCGTGCGATCTCGTCGAGATTCGCAGCATCCTTTCCGACATCGTCGATGACGACAAGCGCGCAAGGGAGGTGATCCGGCGCCTGCGCGGCCTGCTCCGGAAGGATGAAGTCCAGTTCGGTCTCCTCGAGCTCAACGCGTTGATCCGGGACGTGACCAAGCTTCTGGGCAGCGATGCGATCATTCGCAACATCGCGGTCAAGCTCGAGCTGGAGGCGGATCCGGTGTTCGTGAACGGGGACGGCGTTCAGCTGCAGCAGGTCGTGCTGAACCTGCTCCTCAACGCGATGGACGCGATGGCCGAAAACGCCGGGGACCGGCGGACGATCATCGTCCGGACAGAGAACATCGAGCTCGAAACCGTTCACGTATCTGTGCAAGATGCCGGGTCGGGGCTGCGCCACGGCACAGAACAGCTCGTGTTCGAGCCCTTCTACACCACGAAGCCTTCGGGAATCGGAATGGGACTCGCGATCTCAAAATCAATCATCGAGGCGCACGGTGGAGTGATCTGGGCTACGGACAATGCGTCGGCGGGAGCGACCTTTCACTTCTCGCTGCCGGTCGCGGGCAAGGAACCTAAGCCAAAGCCTTCTTGAGAGCCTTCATCACGGTCGCCACGTAGCGCTGGATCTCCTTGTTCAGGTCCCCTGGCGTGTTCGTCTGGATCGTGCCGCTCCACACCAGCTGATTCGTTCGGACGTCGTACAGACTCGTCTCCGAGATGTAGACATCGTATTGATAGATCTGCGGCGGGTCGTAATAGCCCAGCCAGCGGTCGGAGTACCAGGGATATGGACCTAAGGGGGCGGGCGGGGGCGAGTAGTAACCCGAGGTGGCCTCGATTTTACGCTCGACGCGAACCAGCCGCGTCATGAGCACGCCATCGGCGTTTGCCTGGCGAGTGGCTTGTTGCAGCCGGCTCTCGTCGACCTGTCCTTCCTCGGGGATGACGACGTAGCTCGGGATGGCGTGCACGCCCTCAGCCTTGAGCCGGGCGACGAACGCGTCCTCGAAGGCCCGGCGCACACTCGCTTCTCGGCTGACGCCGATCACTAGGATTCGGTTGAAGTGCGCTGGAACGTACTGTGGGTTCTCCCAGCGGCTCACGACCTTCGTCGAGCTGCAGCCGGCGGCGACGAGGACGAACGCGAGGGCGATGAGGATGCGTGGCGACGAGCGCGACATGGCGTGCCCTCCCGCCACCCAGTGTCCATCCGAGCGGTGTCTTCGATCGTCCGGAAAGCGTGCCCGATCGGCTGAGATGGGGCCGTGTGGTACCGTTTGCGGTGGAGTTGGCTATGGCAACCGGTGTCATTCGCCGCGTCTTGTTCTACGACACGCGCGGCCGACAGGGACTCGAGGTCAGACCGGAACGAGCGCGACGAAAATAGCTCACGGCGTGCGAGCGCTCTGCGCGTGCTGCCGGACCTACGACAACAGGTCAGAAGTGACGCGTGAGCGCACCGAGCGGAAGTTGATCTCGGAGCGCGCCGACAACGGCGCCCCCGAACATGAGCCGGAAGGCGCCGATGCGAAACGCCATCGCGCCGACGATGGTCGCGATCAGAATCGCGAGCGCCAGTGGATCCGGCACTGCGGCGGGCGCGAGTCGGATCAGCGAGACGGCCAAGACGCCGATCACCGCCGGTCCCATGCCTTTCATCACGGCTTTGACCCACATCATCTGTCGCACACGGTCCAGGATGGGAAGAATCGCCAGCATGATGATGAACGAGGGAAGGAAGGCCGCCGTCGCCGCGACTGCGGCGCCGGCCACGCCGGCGAGCTTGTATCCGACATACGCAGCGATCATGAGCACCGGGCCGGGCGTGAGCTGGCCAAGGGCGAGTCCGTCGATGAACTCACGCGGCGTCAGCCACCCGAACTGGCTGACCACCTGATCCTGGATGAAGGCAACCATCGTGAGACCGCCGCCGATCGTGAAGGCACCGACTTTCAGGAAATAGATGCCGAGATCGATGAGGCTCGTTGGATTCGGTGTCCATGCGGCGCCCGTTGAATTCCCGGCCGACGTCGTCGCCCACCATACGGATGACAGTCCGGTGATGAGGACGACCCCCGCGACGGTGCGCACACGCGCAGACGCGTATCCGCGATAGAACAACAGCAGGCCGGCGCAACCGGCGAGCACCAAGATGGCAACGATTCCGAGACGGGTCATCGCCAACGCGGCCGCCGCCGCGAACCCGATGATCGCCTCCTGCGCGGTCGCGGCCGCCGTCTTGCCGAGACGGTAGAGGGCGATCGCAAACAGACCGATGACGACCGGCCCGAGGCCATAGAGGGCGCTCCGCGCCAAGGGCGTCACACCGAACGCGGCGTAGCCGATCGTCAGCGCAAGCATGATGACGAACGCCGGAAGCACGAAACAGAGACCGCCGAGCATTCCGGCCCACCAGCCGCCGCGCGCGTAGGCGAGGAAGATTCCGAGCTGCGTCGCCGTCGCGCCCGGCACCATGTTGGCGACGGCAAGGCCTTCGAGGAACCGCGGTTTCGAGACCCATCCTCGCCGCTCCTGCAGCTCGGCCTGCATGAAGCCCATGATCGCGGGCCCACCATACGACGTGGCGCCGACCTTGAGCATGGTGAGCGCGATGTCCTTCGACTCGTTCTCGCTCATACGCAGACTCCTTGCCGAGCGAGTCTAGGACAAGCGGACGTTCGACTTCCTGACGTTTCTGTCAGGAAGGCGGGAGGACGATCCGAAACCGGGTGCCGTGGCCCTCTTCGGTCTCGAGCTCGATGCGTCCGCCATTGGCGTCGACCGCCCACCGGGCGATAGCGAGGCCGAGCCCAACGCCGCCCGTGTCTCGTGACCGCGCGTCGTCGATGCGATAGAAACGTTCGAAGATCCGCTCACGGTGTATGGCCGCAATGCCCGGTCCGGTATCCTGCACCTCGATCACGGCATCGCCGGCAGGGCTGCGTGTCGCCGCCACGCGGATCATGCCCTTGGTAGGCGTGTACTTGATGGCGTTGTAGACGAGATTCGTGACGCCATGTCGGAGGATGCTCGCGTCGCACACCGCCGTGACAGGTTGCGCGACATCGACGGTCCATGCCTGATCCTTCTCATCGGCGAGGACCCGCAGACTGTCCGAG
>DAIRVP010000016.1:0-47642 GCA_036802765.1 Candidatus Rokuibacteriota bacterium | reverse complement strand
GAGGACCAGGCGCGGCTCACCGAGCTCCTCACGGGCGCGGTCGATCTGATCGTCGGCACGCCGCCGGATTATGTCGCCCAACTCGAAAACAATCCGAAGGTGACGCTGCTGAAGCAGGTGGGCGCTCACGTCTGGTACCTCGGGATCAACAACCAGAAGAAGCCCTTCGACGACAAGCGCGTGCGTCAGGCGCTGAACTACGCCGTTAACAAGGACGCGATCGTACGCGACGTGCTCAAGGGCACCGGCTCGCTGTCGCGCGGACCGGTGCTGCCCAACACGTGGGGCGCCGACCCCGCCCTCAAGGCCTATCCCTACGATCCGGAGCGCGCGAAGAAGCTGTTGGCCGAGGCCGGCTACGGCAATGGCTTTTCCACCACGCTGTGGGTGCCGGAATCGGGCTCCGGCATGCAATCGCCGGTAGCAATGTCCACGGTGATCCAGTCGAATCTGAAGGCCGTCGGCGTGAACGTGACGCTGCAGACGATGGAGTGGGGCGCGTACCTGGCCAAGCTGCGCACCAAAGAACAGGATCTGTTCGCGCTGTCCTGGATGGCGGGCAACGAAGATCCGGACATGGTGATGTACCCGCTGCTGCACTCGAGCCAGTGGACGCCGAACGGTCCGAATCGCGCGCTCTACCGCAACGACAAGTACGACGAGCTGCTCCACCAGGCGCGGCTGACCACGGATCAGAAGAAGCGCGCCGAGCTCTACCGCGAGGCGCAGCGCATTCTGGTCGACGACGCGCCCTGGGTGTTCGTGGACCACGAGATCCAGACGGCGGCGCACGCCAAGCGCGTGCAAGGCTTCAAGCTGCATCCGAGCTTCGACCTGCGTGTCGAGACGATTTCGCTCAAGTGAGCGACGCTCCCGTGAGCGCTCATTGAGTCGAGGAGGCAACGCAACGCCATGAAGAGGATGACGACGCTGCTCGCGGTGGTGCTGTGGCTCACGACGCTCGCGCTGACGCCCGTGTGGGCGCAGACGCTGCCGACCGTCAAGCCGGAGCAGGTGGGCCTGTCCTCGGAGCAGCTCGGCCGTCTCATGACGATGCTGCGTGCGGACTCGGACAAGGGCCAGATCCCCGGCGCGGTGTTGCTGGTGGCGCGCCACGGCAAGCTGGCGCTGTTCGAAACCGCCGGCGTGCTGGATCCCGGCACGAAGACACCGATGACCAAGGACGCGATCTTCCGCATCTACTCGATGAGCAAGCCGATCACCTCAGTGGCCACGATGATCCTGCTCGAAGAGGGCAAGCTCGCGCTCAGCGATCCGGTCGCGAAGTACATCCCGCAGATCGGCGAGATGAAGGTCGGCGTCGAGAAGCCGGGGCCCGATGGGACGCCGGCGCTCGATCTGGTGTCGCCGCGCCGACCCATGACGATCCAGGACCTGATGCGGCATACGTCGGGGCTGACCTACGGCATCTTCGGCAGCACGCTGGTGAAGAAGCGCTGGCTCGACGCCAAACTCTTCGACGGCGATCCGACGAACGCCGAGTTCATCGACAGGCTGGTGAAGCTGCCGCTCGCCAATCACCCGGGCGCGGTGTGGGATTACAGCCATTCGACCGACGTGCTGGGCCGCGTCGTCGAGGTCGTGTCGAAGAAGTCGCTCTACGAGTTCGAGAAGGAGCGCATCCTCGATCCGCTCGGCATGAAGGACACGGCCTTCGACGTCACCGACAAGACGCGCCAGCCGCGCATCGCCGAGGCGTTCCCCGACGACCGTACGATCGGAACCAATACGGAGTTCTTCGATCCGCGTCAGCCGCAGCGCTGGCAATCGGGTGGCGGCGGCATGGTCGGCACCACCATGGACTACGCGCGCTTCTGCCAGATGCTACTCAACGGCGGCGTCCTCGACGGCAAGCGGATTCTCAGCCCCAAGACCGTCGCGTACATGGCGTCCGACCATCTCGACGCCTCCATCGCGCCTGGGCCGCTCTACCTGCCCGGGGCGGGCTTCGGCTTTGGGCTCGGGTTTGCGGTCCGCCGCGATGCGGGAGTCGCGAGCGTGCCGGGATCGATCGGCGAATTCAACTGGGGCGGCGCCGGCGGCACGTACTTCTGGATCGACCCGAAAGAGGACCTGTTCGTCGTGTTCTCGATGCAGTCACCGAAGCAGCGCACGTACTACCGGCCGCTGCTCAAGAACATGGTGTACGGCGCCGTCATGAAGGCGAACGGGAAGTGAGCTCCGCCGAGCGCTGAGGTGAGGCGCTACCTCGCGCGCCGGCTTCTGCTGCTGGTGCCGGTCCTGCTCGGCGTCTCGGTCATCATCTTCATGGTCCTGCATCTCTCACCGGGCGATCCGGCCGAGATCATGCTGGGCTCGCAGGCCACGAAGGAAGATCTGGCGCGCCTGCGCGCGGATCTCGGGCTCACCGAGCCGCTCCACGTGCAGTACGTGCACTGGATCAGCCACGTTGTCCGCGGCGACCTCGGGCGCTCGCTGTGGATGAAGCGTCCGGTCCTCGGCGAGGTGCTCACGCGCCTGCGCGCGACGCTGCTGCTCACTGCGACTGCGCTGCTGCTCTCGACGACCGTCGGCGTCGCGCTGGGCGTGGCGGCGGCCACGCGGCCCAACTCGATCCTCGATCGTCTGAGCGCGGTGGCATCGTTGTTTGGCGCCAGCATGCCGTCGTTCTGGCTCGGGATCGTGCTCATGGTGATCTTCGCGCTCTGGCTGGGCTGGCTGCCTGCCTCCGGCATGTATTCGCCGTTTGGCGGTGGCGATCTTCGCGATCTGCTCGGTCATCTGATCCTGCCCGCCGTCACCCTCGCCGCCGCGTCGGTGACGATCGTCGCGCGGCTCACGCGCAGCGCGATGCTCGAGACCCTCGGTCAGGACTACGTGCGAACCGCGCGCGCGAAGGGCGTGAGCAACCGCGCCGTCGTGCTGCGCCACGGCCTCAGCAACGCGCTGGTGCCCATCGTGACCGTCGTCGGCGTCCAGGCCGGCTACCTGCTCGGGGGCGCCGTGCTCACCGAGACCGTGTTCGCGTGGCCGGGCGTCGGCACGCTGATGGTGCAGGGGATCCTCGCGCGCGATTTTCCGCTCGTGCAGGGCTGCGTCCTCGTCGTCGCGTTGTCCTTCGTGCTCGTGAACCTGGGCGTCGATCTGCTGTATGCCTGGCTCGATCCCAGGATCCGCTATGAGTGACGCTGGCGCGGTGACCGTCAGCATTCCGCGCGCGGTCGAGACCGTCCGGCGACGGCGTGCCCTCGGTCGGCTCGCCGGCCGCAACCGTCTCGCTGTCGTCGCCGCGCTCGCGCTCCTGGCGGCCGTGGCGGCGGCGGTGCTGGCGCCGTGGCTGCCGCTCGCCGACCCCGACGTCGTGGACACTCCGCACCGCTTGCGGCCGCCGCTGACCGCGGGGCACGCGCTCGGCACCGACGAATTCGGCCGTGATCTGCTCGCCCGGCTGGTGTGGGGCGCCCGCGTCTCGCTGCTTGCAGGCGTCGCATCGGCGGCCGCCGCCATGCTGATCGGCGTGACGCTCGGCATCCTCGGCGGCTTCTACACGGGCTGGATCGAAACGGTCATCATGCGGCTCACCGACATTCTGATGGCGTTTCCGTACGTGCTGCTCGCCATCGCGATCGTAGCGGGCCTCGGCCCGGGGTTGCGGAACGCGATGGTGGCGATCGCCATCGTGGGCTTTCCGCTCTATACGCGGCTGGTCCGCGGGGTCGTGCTCTCGCTACGCGAGCGCGAATTCGTCGAGGCGGCACGCGCGCTGGGCGCCAGCGACGTCGTGATTCTCGGCCGCCACGTCTTGCCGCACCTGCTCTCGCCGGTGATCGTCGCCTTCAGCCTGGACGTCGGCGCCAAGATCCTCGCCACCGCCGGGCTGTCCTTTCTCGGTCTCGGGACTCAGCCGCCGACCGCCGACTGGGGGAGCATGCTCGCGACCGGCCGGCAGTTCGTCATCCTGAGTCCGCACGTCGTGCTGCTGCCCGGTCTGGCGATCTTCGTCATCGTGCTGGCGCTCAACCTCGTCGGCGACGCCCTGCGCGACGTGCTGGACCCGCGCGCGGCAGCACCGTAGCGCGGCCATTGGATTTCGCGGGGCCGTAGTGCGAGCCGCAGCCGCAGGCGAGCCTGCGTGGGGCCCCGCCGTCCGAGGCGAGCCTATACGTAGTAGCAGGGCGGGCAATGGTATTGTTCACGCGGCGGGAGGCCTCATGAACATCTTCAAGACGATGGCGGTGAAGGACCTCGACGAAGTCACGCGCACCATTCCCGTGATCGATATCGGGCCCGCGTTTCGTGGTGAGCCCGGCGGACTCGCCGCCGTCGCCGCGCAGATGCGGCACGCGTGCGAGCGCATCGGCTTTTTCTACCTCGCCGGCCACGGCGTGTCGCCGCGGATCGTGCAGGCGGTGTTTGCGGCCTCGCGCGAGTTCCACGCGCTGCCGCTCGAGCAGAAGATGGCGCTGAAGCTCAACGAGAACAACATCGGCTATCTGCCGGTGAACCAGAGCATGCAGCGCGCCTCGACCGTCCACAAGGCGACGCGTCCCAACTTCAACGAGAGCTTCTTCATCAGCCACGAGCGCGGAGCGGACCATCCCGACGTCGTGGCTGGTGCCCCGCTGCGCGGTCGCAACCAGTGGCCGGCCGGGCACGAAGGCATGCGCGCAATGATGGTCGCCTACTTCAAGACGATGGAGGCGCTCGGGCAGCGCCTGCTGCCGGTGCTGGCGCGCTCGCTCGATCTGCCGGCCGACTTCTTCGCGCCCTACTTCGCGAACGAGGCGCATATCAATCTGCGCTTCCTGCACTATCCGCCGCAAGACTCCGACGACGACGAGCAGTTCGGTCAGGGACCGCACACCGACAACTCGTTCATCACGATGCTCGCCCGCGAGGACGTGCCGGGGCTGGCGGTGCGGCTGCCGAACGGCGAGTGGCTCGCGCCGCCCGTCATCGACGGAACGTTCCTCGTCAATCTCGGCAACGTGATGAAGCGGTGGTCGAACGACCGCTTCCTGTCCACACCGCACGGCGTGCTCAACGACTCGGGCCGGGACCGTTACTCCATCGCCTTCTTTTACAGCCCCGACCCGGCCGCACGGATCGAGGTGCTGCCGACGTGCACGGGACCCGGCGACCCGCCGCGCTACGAGCCGGCCGTGTACCGGGACCTCGTGCTGCAGTTCTACAACGCGAACTACTTCCACCGCGCCGGATATACCGGGAAGGAGTAAACGTCTGGGCAGCGGCGCGCGGCTGCTCGCCGCGCTGCTGATCGCGACGCCGGCGCTCGCGGGCGAGCCGCCCTCGAAGGTCGGCCCGGCGCGTCTGGCGGCGGCGCGCGCGCTCGTGAGCGAGGCCGAGAAAGACGCACCGCGGCTGCGCGACGACGCAGAGCGCGGCGCGCTGCGAAATCTCGCGCGCGCCCAAGCGGCCGTCGGCGACGTCGCCGCCGCCGAGAAGACCTTGACCGGCGTTCCGTCGAGCCTGCCCGATCGCCAGAACACCCTGGTCGTCGTGCAGGCGATCGCTGTGGCCTACGCGGCTACCGGCGACACCGCGGCGGCGCTCGCGACCGTGAGGACATTGCCGGCATTGTTCGTTCAGGGGCAGACGTTGGAGGCCATCGTGCGCGCGCAGGTCGCGCGCGGCGACGTGGCCGGTGCGCTACGAACGGCCGCCTCGGCGTCGGCGCCTGGCGAGCCGAACGTGACGTTCCGTCTCATGCGCGTCATCGCGGAGGCGCAGACGCGCGCGGGAGACCACGCGGGCGCGATCGCCACGCTGCGATCGATGCCCTTGGCCACCCCGGATCCCGACGTCGAGATGCAGGTTGCGCTGGCGCAGGTCGAGAACGGCGACCTCGCCGGCGCGCTCGCAACCGCACGCGCCATCGTGAGCCCGAACCGGCAGGCCCTCAACGGGCCGCTCGCGGCGCTGCAGGCCAAGAACGGAGACGTCGCCGGCGCGCTCCGCACGGCCGAGGAGCTTCCGGAAGGCTCGAGGTTTGGCGTGCGTGAGCTCGCGATTTCCGGCGTCGTGGCGCAGCAAGCGGCGCGCGGTGATCTCAACGGCGCCCGCGCGACGGCGGTGCGGATCAAGGATCCCTCGATGCGCGATCAGGCACTCGTCGCGGTCGTGCGTGCGCAGGCGAAGACCGATGTCCCCGGCGCGCTGACGATGGCGCGCGGACTCGGCGACCGGACGGCGCGTGTCTCGGCCGTACAGGCGGTTGTGACGAGACAGGCGCGCGACGCTGGTGTGCCGGCGGCGCTGCAGACCGTCGCGAGCGTCGTTGAGGAGCCAGCGAAGAGCGCCGCGCTGATCGGAGTCGCCCGAGTTCAGGTCGAGCACGGGGACGGTGCCGCGGCGTGGACGACGCTCGGAAACGTCGCCGATCCGCCGCTGCGCGCGACCGCCGAGCGCACGGTCGCGCTCACGCGCGCGCGGGCCGGTGACCCGGCGCGACTCGTCGAGCTGTGTCGCCGCTCAGCCGACGCGTATGGACGCATCGTCGCGCTCGCGCAGGCGGCCGAGGACGTGATGAAGAGCGAGGACGAGCTGCGCCAGCCCAGCGGCGTGGTGTTCGCTGCGGCCGACTGACGCCCTACTTGCCGAACCAGTCCCGGAGCGGCTTGACGACGGCGCCCGCCTTGACGAGCCCGTCGCGCACCGCCGCCACGATCTTCTCGGCGCCCGGGCTGTCGCCATGGATGCAGATGGTGTCGATCTTCGCGTCGATGACTTTGCCCGTGATCGTGCGGACCTTGTGCTCCATCACCATGCGCACGGCCTGATCGGCGGCCTTGGCGGGATCGGACACGAGCGCGTCCTTGCCGAGCTTGCGCGAGACGAGCTGACCGTCGTCGGCGTAGACGCGATCCGCGAAGCCCTCGGCGGCGACGCGGCAGCCCTTCACCTTGCGCGCCTCCGCGTCGTACTTCGTCATGGCCATCGTCATCAAAATGATATTCGGATCGAGCTCGACCACCTGCTCGGCGGAGGCGCGGCCGAGCGGAAGGTTCTCTTCGAACATGTGGTACTGGATGCCGTGCGCCTTCACGTGCTGCAGCGTGGTGCCGGCCGCTTGCGCGAACGCGGCGAGCGCGCCGACCTGGTAGCGATGGATGTCCTTGAGCTCCTGCGGCGACACGTCCATGCGGCGCCGTCCGAAACCCATCAGGTCCGGCAAGCCCGGATGCGCGCCCACCGCGACGCCGTGCTGCACGGCCAGCTCGACGGAACGGCGCATGACATGCGGATCACCGCCGTGAAAACCGCACGCGATGTTGGCGGAGGTGATGTTCGGCATGATCTCTTCGTCGGCGCCGAGGGTCCAGCGGCCATAGCTCTCGCCCATGTCGCAGTTGATGTCGATGTGCACGCTCATGACTCGCGGCCTCCTGACGAATGCGTTGGTGAAGGGGAGTATACTGCGCCGCCAGAGGAGGGACTAGCATGGGTGCAAAAGCCGAAGCGTTGGCAAAGCAGTTCGAGGCCAAGGCCAAGGAAGCGACGTCGGTCCTCGAGAAGCTGAGCGACGCCGACTGGAAGAAGATGACGCAGGGCGAGAAGTGGTCGGTCGGAGTCACCGCCCACCACCTCGCGCAGTCGCACGCGGGAATCGCCGGCCTCATCAAGTCGCTCGCGTCCGGTCAGCACACGGCGTCGATTTCGATGGACGACATCAACGCCGGCAACGCCAAGCACGCGAAGGACTTCGCCAACGTCGGCAAGGCCGACACGGTGGCGCTGCACAAGAAGAATGTGGCGGAGGCGGCGGCGGTCGTGCGTAGCCTCGACGACGCGGCGCTCGCCCGTTCCGCGGCGGCCCTCAAGGGCATGCCGCCCATGACCACCGAGCAGGCCGTGGTCGGAATTCTCATCGGTCACATGGACGGACATATCGACAGCATCAAGAAGACGATCAGCGCCTAGCGCGTGGACATCGGGGTCTTCGACCACCTCGACCGCCGCAACGTACCGCTCGACGAGCATTACGCGAGCCGCCTGCGCCTGCTCGAGCGGTACGACGCGGCGGGTTTTCATGCTTACCATCTCGCCGAGCACCACGCCACGCCGCTCGGGATGGCGCCCGCGCCCGGCATCTTCCTCGCCGCGGCCACGCAGCGTACGCGACGCATTCGCCTCGGCCCGTGTGTCTACTGCCTGCCGCTTTACGATCCGCTCCGGCTGATCGAAGAGATCTGCATGCTGGATCAGATGTCGCGGGGGCGCTTCGATCTCGGTGTCGGCCGCGGCATCGTGCCGTACGAGATGGCGTACTTCGATCTGCACCCGTTCGAGACCGAGGAGATCTATCGCGAGGCGCTCGAGGTGATTCTGGCCGGCCTCACGAGCGAGGTGCTCGAGCACCGGGGCCCGCACTATACATACCGAAAGGTCCCGATGGTGCTGCGGCCCTTCCAGAAGCCGCATCCGCCGCTGTGGTACGGCCTCGGCCACGATCGCGGCGCCGAGTGGGCCGCCGCCAACGGCGTGCACGTGCTGAGCAACCATCCGGCCGAGGGCGCCAAAGAGCTGTTCGCGCGTTACCGTGACGTCTGGCATCGCAAGCAGGGAACCGCGCCGATGCCCAAGCTCGGCATGACCCGACACGTCGTGGTCGCGCCGACCGACGCCGAGGCCGAGGCCATCGCGCGGCCGAACTACGCCACGTGGTTCGCCAACCTCACGAAACTCTGGCGCGACTTCGGCTCGTCGCCGATCCGCTTCGCGCGCGATTTCGACGAGGCGCGGCAGCGCGGGCTCGCGGTGGCGGGCACCGCCGCGCGTGTGCGCGAAGAGCTCGAGCGCCAGATCGACGTCAGCACCTGCACGTATCTTGTCATTCGGCCGATCTTCGGCGACGTCACCGAGGCCGAGGCCGGCGCGTCCATCGACCGCTTCGCGAGCGAGGTGCTGCCGCACCTGACCGCGCTGAAGCCCGTCGCCTAGGACCGTTCTCAGTGGACCGCTCGCTCCGGGACGACGTCCGCGTCATCGCGCTCATCGCGGGCGGCCACACCGTGAGCCACTTCCTGCAGCTCACGCTGCCCCCGCTGTTTCCGCTGCTGCGCGACGAGCTCGGCGTGTCGTGGGTGGCGCTCGGCTTGATCTCCAGCGTGTTCTACGCGGTATCCGGGATCGCGCAGCCCATCGCCGGCTTCCTGGTCGACCATTTCGGCGCGCGGCGCGTGCTGCTGCTGGGCATGGCGCTCTTTGGCGCGGCCATCGCGTGCGCTGGTCTGGCGCCGACGTACGTGGCGCTGCTGCCGATCGCCGCGCTCGCGGGGCTCGGCAACAGCGTCTTCCATCCGGCCGACTATTCGATCCTGAATAGCACGGTGAGCGCCCGCCGCATCGCGCGCGCGTACAGCCTGCATCAGGTCTCCGGCAACATCGGCTGGGTCATCGCGCCGCTGCTCGTCGGCACCGTCACGCATCTGGCGGGGTGGCGCATCGCGCTCCTCACCGCCGGTGGCGTTGCGCTCGCGGCGACGCTCGTCATCACGCTGCAGACGCGCGGACTCGGCGCGCGGATGCTACCGTTGCCACGCACCGAGGGCGCCGGACTGCGCGCCGATCTGCGACTGCTCACCGCGGTGCCGATCCTCATGGCCTTCGGTTACTTCATCCTGCTGACGGCGTCGACGAGCGGCATCCAGACGTTTGCGGTGCCGGCGCTCGGCGCAATTTACCAGGCGCCGCTCGTGCTGGCGACGGGGGCGCTGACGGTTTATCTGTTCGGCAACGCGTCGGGCGTGCTGACCGGCGGGGTCCTCGCCGATCGGGCGACGCGACACGACGTCGTCGCCGCCGTCGGCGTGCTGTGCGCCGCGGCGCTCACGGTCGTCCTCGCCTCCGGCGCGCTGCCGCTGGGCGCGGTCAGCGCCGTCATGGCGCTAACCGGCTTCTCGATGGGCGTCACCGCGCCGTCGCGCGACATGCTCGTGCGCGCGGCCACGCCGCGCGGCTCATCGGGCAAGGTGTTCGGGTTCGTCTACTCGGGTCTCGACATCGGCTCGCTCATCGCGCCGCCGGTGTATGGCTGGTTCCTCGATCACGGCGAGCCGCGCGGGATGTTCCTCACGATCGCGGGGGTGATGCTGGTGATGATCGCGACCGTCGTGCAGGTTCGCCGCCGCGTGGTCGGGGCGCAGCCGGCGCCGGCGGGCGGGGAGTGACGTCAGCGAGCGACGATCTTGTTCTTCTGCGTGCCGAGCTTGGTGATCCCCATCTCGACCACGTCGCCGGGCTGCAGATAGCGCGGCGGCTTCATGCCGTGCGCGACGCCGGCGGGCGTACCGGTGGAGATCAGGTCGCCCGCGCGCAGCGACATGAACTGACTGACGTAGGCGACGAGCGCGCGTACCGAGAAGATCATGTCCTTGGTGTGACCGCGCTGGCGTGATTCGCCGTTGACCGTCGTCCACACCTCGAGCGCCTGCGGGTCACCGACCTCGTCGGCGGTGACGAGCCAGGGGCCGATCGGCGCGAAGGTGTCGGCGCTCTTGCCTTTGGTCGTGGTGCCGCCGCGCTCCATCTGAAACGCGCGCTCGGAGACGTCGTCGACGATGGTGTAGGCGACGACGTGCTTCATCGCGTCGGCCTCGCTGACGTTACGCGCATCACGCCCGATCACGCCGGCCAGCTCGACTTCGTAGTCGAGCTTCGTGGCGCCCGGTGGACGCACGATCGGATCGTGGGGGCCGTTGATCGCGCTGTTGGCCTTGATGAAGAGCGTCGGCTCGTCGGGCGCGGGGCGGCCGACTTCGCGCGCGTGGTCGCTGTAGTTCAGCCCGATGCACACCATCTTGCCGATGCCGGTCAGCGGACACCCGAGCCGCGGCCGGCCGCGCACGAGCGGCAGCCGCTCGACCTTCAGCCCGCGCAGCCGCTTGAGACTCGCCGGCGATAACACATCAGCGGTGATGTCCTTCACCACGCGCGACAGATCCCGCACGCCGCCCGCGGCGTCGATCATGCCGGGCTTTTCCGCGCCCGCGCGCCCCCAGCGCACGAGCTTCATGCGGCCACCGGCGGGCGGCGGCGTCCGAAGCCCGTCGCCTGCTCGAATGCGTGAGCCAGCTGCAGCACGCCCCAGTCATCCTGGTGCCGGCCGACGATTTGCAGCCCGATCGGCAACCCCTCGGGCGTGAAACCTCCCGGCACGGAAATGGCCGGCGAGCCGGTGACCGTGATGTCCGAGCACGCCCGCATCCAGTCGATGTAGGTCGGCAACATGACGCCCTCGATTTCGGTGATGTACGGCTGCGTGACGTCGAAGGGCTGCACCTGCGTCGCGGGCAGCACGAGGAATTCCCAGCGCTCCATGAACGTCCGGACGCGATGGTAGAGCGCCGTGCGCTTGACCTCGGCCTCGGCCAGCTCGCGCGCGGTGAGCTTGAGCCCCTGCTCGGTGTTCCAGATGACCGTGTCCTTGATCTGATGCCGGTGCTCAGCCAGCATGGGGCCGTAGCGCGTCGCGAAGGCGAAAGCGCGCAACGCCTGGAAGATTTCGCGCGCGTCACGCAGGTCTGGCTGGGCTTCCTCGACCACGCATCCGAGCGTCTCGAACGTTTTGCGCTGCGGCTCGAGCGCAGCGGTCACGCGGGAATCGAAGGGCAGACCGCCGAGGTCGCGGCTCCACGCGACCCGGACACCGCGGAAGCTGCGATCGAGCGGCTGCCGGAACCGATCGCCGGCCTCGGTGATCGCGATCGGCGAGCGCGGATCCGGTCCGGCCATTGCACTCAGCAGGAGGGCGACGTCGGCGACGGTGCGCGCCATCGGGCCCTGCACGCTCAGCGCCGACCAGGCGAGCTCGCGCGGCCACACCGGCACGCGCCCGGGTGACGTACGCAGACCGACGACGTTGCAGAACGCCGCCGGATTGCGGAGCGAGCCACCGGTGTCGCTCCCATCGGCGATCGGAACCATTCCGCACGCCAGCGCGACGGCGGCACCACCGGACGAGCCGCCGCACGTCTTGCTGGGATCGTAAGGATTCAGGGTGCGTCCGAACACTTCGTTGAACGTTTGCGAACCGGCGCCGAACTCCGGCGTATTCGTCTTGCCCAGCGTGACGGCGCCGGCGGTGCGCAAGCGCTCGATGATCAGCCCATCCTCGCTCGGGACGTTGTCGCGATAGATCGGCGAACCGAACGTGGTCCGGATGCCCTTGGTGGGCACCAGGTCCTTGTGCGCGATCGGCAGTCCGAAGAGGGCGCCGGTCGCCGCGCCGCGCGCGAGCGCCGCGTCCTTGGCCTTTGCCTCGTCGAGCGCGCGCTCGGCGGTGAGCGTGACGATGGCGTTCATCGTCGGGTTCACCCGCTCGATTTGTGTGAGGTGCGCGCGAACCACTTCGGTCACGGACACATCGCGACGGCGGATCCGATCGGCCAGCTCGACGGCGGTGAGAAAGCAGAGATCGCTCATGGCGGGCAGAACTTACGACGTGCCCGCAGCGTGGTCAACCGCGGAGAGCCCGATCGCCCAAACAGAAGGCGAGCGTCCCCGCGCTGCTCATTCGAGCAGCGCCGAGCCACGGCGCCGGGCCGCCTACGTCCTGGGCAGCGCGTATCGCAAGTCGCCGTCGAACAAGCGCGCGTCGTGCCGCGCGCAGGTCTGGCATAGCGGCTGCTATATCGGCGGTCGGGTGGCGCCGCGTCGGCCGCCCAGAGAGCGCCGTGGCTTTCGTCACGGCGCTTTTTCATGTTCGGCGCGCTGACTCGTGAACGAGGAGGACGTGGTGATGACTCGTATGCTGATCGCGCTCGTCGAGGGCGACGAAGCATCTGGACTGACGCAGCTCACGCGACTGATCGCGCTCGCGCGCATGCAGGACGCGGCGGTCCGTGTGGCCTACTTCCATACGATTCCGCGCGACCGCACCGATCGGTACGATCATGTCGTCGCGGATCGCTATCGCGAGATGCTGCGGATCGACGAGACGATGCGGGAGACGGTGGCGTGCCTTCTGCGCGCCAGCGGCCGCCCGCCGGTGGAGATGGTGGTTCGCTTCGGCGCGCCGGTCGTCGAGATCGAGCGCGAGGCGGAGGCGTTCGATGCCGACGCCGTCGCGCTCGCGCCTGGCGGCGCTCTGCGCGCGCGATGGCGCGCGTGGCGGGTTCGACGGCGCCTCGCCGCGTATCCGCGCGTGCGTCTGGTGATCGTCGAGGGCGGGGCCGGCCGCCGCCCCACGGCCGAGGTGGCGATGCGTCCCGCTTGACGGCGTCCGTCGGCGTCGTCGATCCTCTCGTCGGTGATGCGGAGACGCCACGCCGCGCTCGCGTTCATTTTCGTTACCGTGCTGCTCGACATGCTGGCCCTCGGGCTCATCGCGCCGGTGCTGGCGCCGCTCGTCGTGACCTTTCTCGGCGGCGACACCGCGCGCGCGGCGGAGGTCTACGGCCTCGCGTTCACGCTGTTCGCCGCCATGCAATTCGTGGCCTCACCGGTGCTGGGCGCGCTGTCCGACCGCTTCGGCCGCCGGCCAATCGTGCTGCTGTCCAATGTGGGGCTCGGACTGGATTACGTGCTGATGGCGCTCGCGCCGACCGTGGGCTGGCTGCTGCTCGGCCGGGTGCTGTCCGGTGTCACGTCGGCCAGCATCACCGCCGCCGGTGCCTACGTCGCCGATGTGACGCCGGAGCGCGAGCGAGCCGCCGGCTTCGCGATGCTCGGCGCGGCATTCGGGCTCGGCTTTGTGCTCGGGCCCGCGCTCGGCGGGGTGCTGGGAGCGCTCGGCCCCCGCGTGCCGTTCTGGGTGGCCGCGGCGCTTAGCCTGCTCAACGCGTCGTACGGGCTGCTCGTGCTGCCGGAGTCACTGCCGCCCGAGCGTCGCGCGCCGATGGTATGGCGCCGGGCGAATCCCGTCGGCGCGTTGGCGATCCTGCGCGGTCGACCGGCGCTGCGCGGCCTCGCGGCGATGATGTTCCTGCGCCACGTCGCGCACGCGGCGCTGCCGAGCACGTTCGTGCTCTATGCCACGTATCGCTACGGTTGGGACGCGCGCACCGTGGGCCTGGCACTTGCCGGCGTCGGTGTTGGCTCGCTCGTCGTCCAGGGCGCGCTCGTCGCGCCGTTCGTGCGGCGATTCGGCGAGACGCGCGCGCTGCTCTGGGGCCTCACGTTCGGCGCCGCCGGGTTTGCCGCCTATGGGTTGGCGCCGACCGGTGCGCTGTTCTGCATCGGCATCGGACTGCTGTCGCTGTGGGGACTGTCGTGGGCCGCCTCACAAGGACTGATGACGCGCCACGTGGAGCTGACGGAGCAGGGACGCCTGCAGGGACTCGACGGAAGCCTGCGCGGCATTGCCGACCTCATCGGCCCCGGGCTGTTCACGCTCACGTTCGCGCACTTCATCGCGCCCGGCCAGGACTTCCCGGGCGCGTCGTTTTTGCTCGCGGCATTGCTGCAGGTGGCCGCGATCGCCCTCGCGTACAAGGCGACGCGGCCCCTGCCCGTTATACCCGGCCAGTTAGCATCAAGATGATGAGGATCAACACCAGCAGGCCAAGACCGCCACTCGGGTAGTAACCCCAACCGCTGCTGTACGGCCACGTCGGCAGCGCCCCGACCAGCAGAAGAATCACGATGATCAACAAGATCGTCGTCATGGCGCAAACACCTCCCGCGGAGGTCTGTGGCAAGAACGACGCCAGCGTGAGTTGTGTAATCGGATGCAGTGTCCTAGGATCTCGCGCTACCAGAGCCGTCCTACTACCGTGCGAGGAGGTCGCCATGAACACCTCACGTGTCGCATTGGTCGCGGTCGTCGCGCTTGGGATCGGTCTCGGACTCGGGTCCGCCATCGGACAGCAAAGCCCGCCGGCGGAGAACAAGGGACTCGACGCGAAAGTCGAGAGCACGATCGACCTCGCCCCCGACTTCCCGGGTTATCAGCTACGGCTGCGCACGATCACGTTCGAGCCCGGCGGCGTGGCGGGCTTCCACAGCCACAAGCAGCGGCCGGCGTTCGCGTACATCCTGCAGGGCACGCTCACGGAGCTGCGGCAGGGCGGCTACGAAAAGATGGTGGGTCCCGGTGGCGTCATCACCGAATCGCGCGACGTCGAGCACTGGGCGGAAAATCGCAGCGGTGCGAAGGTCATGCTCGTCGGCGTGGACCTGCTGAAGCCCTGAGGCGCGTCAGAACCAGGCAGACTTGTCGACGACGTTCCGCAGCGGCTGGCCGGCGGTGAAGCGGCGACAGTTGTCGAGCAGGATCTCGAAGCGGCGCTCGTCGAGGTAGGGGCCGAAGCCGGCGGTGTGCGGCGTGATGAGCACGCCGGGCATGGTCCACAGCGGGTGATCGGCGGGCAGCGGCTCGTCCTCGAACACGTCGAGTCCGGCTCCCGCAAGCTCGCCGGCGCGCAATGCCGCGACGAGATCGTCGAGTCGCGTCGTCTTGCCACGTCCGATGTTGATGAAGAACGCCGTCCGCTTCATTTTCTGAAAGCGGGCGCGGCTCATGAACCCTTCGGTCGCCGGCGTGTGCGGCACGGTGAGGATCACGAAGTCGGCCCGCGGCAGCAGCGCATCGAGAGCGCCGGAGGGGTGCAGCTCGGCGACGCCCGCCGGTCGATCCGTGCGTCGCGCGTCGACGCCGATGACCTTCATGCCGAACGCGGCGGCGAGCCGAGCCGCCTCTGATCCGATGCCGCCGATGCCGACGATCAGCGCGGTGGCTTCGGGCAGATGCACGACGCCGGTGTCGAGCGGCGCGGGTTTCCACTCGCGCCGCGCCTGCTGAGGCAGATAGCGGTGCAGATCGCGCGCGAAGGCGAGCACGAACGCCATGATGTGCGCGCCGATGTGGTCGTTGTAGATCTCCCGGAAATTCGTGACGACCACGGGGTGCTGGACCAGCGCGGGATAGTAATAGCCCGCGGGCGGGGCCGCCTGCGGCGCCTGCAGCCAGCGCAGGCGCGTCGCGTGCGGCACCAGCGCGGGCGGGAGCGTGCCGAACGCGCAGTCGGCGCGCGCAAGCGTCGCGCGCGCCGCCGCCTCGTCCTCCGCCACGACGACTTCCAGTCCCGGCACCGCCGCCTTCACGCGCGCCGCCCAGTCGCGCGTCTTCGCTTCCTGCGGCGGCAGCATCAAGAGTGTGGGCACGCTCAGCTACCGCCGACGAACGCTTTGGCCTTCGCGATCTCCGGCCGCGGACTGTCCGCGGTCTTGGTCAGCTCGAGCAGCTTCGTGTAATACGTCCGTGCCTTCGCGCGGTCGCCGGAGGCTTCCGCAGCGCGCGCAGCGCCGGCGAGCCCGTGCAACCGATTGGGATCGGTGCGCTGCGAGAGCTCGAACTCCGTGAGCGCCTTCGCCGGCTGACCGAGGTCGAGCAGCAGCTCGGCCAGCATCTCGCGCGCCGGCTGGATGGCGCCGGGCGTGACGGGATGCTTCTCCGTCGCGTCCTCGCGATCGGCCGCCTGGCGCAACAGCGCCACCGCTTCGTCGTTGCGATCCTCGGCGCGCGCGATCCAGCCGTTCACGGCCAGCTTCTGGATCTCCGCCTGCTCGGCCCAGTACGTATTCTTGGCCGTGGTCAGCGCATAGGCGAGCGACTCGAGCCGCGTCACCTCTTTCTTCGCCGCGACCACATTACCGCTGCGGGCGGCGCCAAGACCGCGCGCGAACGCATTGATCGACTCCGCCTGCGGGAATTTTCCCCACGACAGGCTCTGCGGGTGGAGCTGGAGGTCCGCCGCCTCTACCCAGGCGCGCCGCTCGAGGGCGTAGCGCGCCGGAATGGCGGCGAAGGCGAACGCCGCTGCAAATTGCTCGGAGTCGATCTTGTTGAGCCCGCGGACCTCGTCGACGACGGCGCGCGCCTCCTTGTCCTTGGCCAGCTGCAGCGCGGCGTAGGTGATGTAGTCCATGGCGTGCAGCGCGTTGTAGGAGCCGGCCTCGAGGTTCGTCTGCTTCAGCTCGGCTTTGGCCACCTCCGCGGACACGCGGTTGCTGTTGATGGAATCCTGCCAGTAACCGAGCCGCGTGAAGATGTGGGACGGCATGTGCTGCGCGTGGGCCGCTGACGGTGCGATCGACGCGTAGCGCCGCGCGGCCGGCAGACCCTTCTGCGCGATCGGCGGGAAGTCGTAAGAATGGATGAGGTAGTGGGCGACGCCGGGATGCTCTGGCTGCTCCGCGAACACCGCCTCCAATATTGCGGCCGCCTTGAGCTGATTGGCGTACGTCTTGTCGTTCGGATTCAGGGTGGCGTTGAGCGCGAGCGCGTAGAAGATCGACGCCTCGCGGTCGCTCGGATACTTCTGCGCGAGCCCCTCCATCGCCTTCTCGTAGGCGAGCGCGCGCGTCTTGTGATCGACGGTGTCCGCGTCCTTATAGAAGGTCTCGATTGCGGCGATGTAGTCCTGCTCGCGCTGGGTCTTCGCCCCGGCGGCCTTGGCGCGCGCCACGGCGGCCGTGCCCTCCTGTAGACCGCGTGGTGTCGGCGGGCCGGCGAGCGGGTTGCCGAGGTACGCCACCGCCGCGCCCCAGTGAGCGATGCCGCACGACGGGTCCGCGGCCGCGACGGCGTTGAACCCCTTGATGGCCTCGCCGAACGCGAAGGAATGCTGCAGCGCGACGGCGCGCTCGAACTGGCCCTGAACGGCGGGGTTACACGACGTGGGGAAGTTCACCTTCCCAAGGCGCTCGGGCGCCTGAGCTCCCGCGCGTAGCGTCGAGACGCCGAGCCACGCGCTGAAAATCACGAGTCCGACACCAATGATGCTGAACGATCGATTGGTCAGCAATGTCCACCTCCGCGCGCGCAGCATTTCACGGGTCGCCCACGCGGCGCAAGCGTCGAGTCGCTGGCATCCGCGTTGCTCGCAGCCGAAGAAGGAGGTTCCGATGGCGAACAAACGCAAGCCGACAGTGCAGCTGCCCGATCCGACGAGCGTCGCCGACACCGCAATCGATGCCGGCGTACGCGCGGTTGAGATGACGACCGCAGTCGCGCGGGGCTTCGCGAAGAGCGCGCTGGCGGCCGCGCGCGCGATGAGCGAAACCTTTGCGCAGGCGGCGGAGGAGACGACACGGGCGGCGACCAACTTGGCCCGTGACGGGGTCGAGCGCAAGAAGCGTGTGGCGCCCCGCGCAGCGCCGCGGCCGCGCCGCGCGTCGCGCAAAGCTCAGAGCAAGACTCAGAATCGACGGCGTCGCGCCGCCTGACGGGCGGGACGCGCTCTAGCCGCCTCGGCTCGCGCGCTCACGCAGCGCGATCCACATGTCGTGGCACTCGGCGTGGAAGAGTAGCCGGACACCCTCGACCGTGAAGACTTCGATCGCCTCGGTCCCGGTGTCGAGGGCGTCACCGCACGTGATGCAGGGATCCCGACTCGGCCGGATGTGGCGGGAGGACCAGACCTGGACGTCCGGCATGTGGCCTTCCCGGACGCGGGCAGTGGTGCGCCCCATCCGAGCCGCCCGGGCGCGCCAGTCCTCATGATCCATAGCTCCTATAGGCTACCAGACACTCCCACCCTGACGGCCAGGAGTCGCTGCAATTGTTCGGGGTCGACCGGTTTCACCACATGTTCGTCGAAGCCCGCGGCGAGGGCGCGCTCACGGTCTTCCGGCTGGCCGTAGCCGGTCACGGCGACCAGGCGGGCACCGGGAACCTCGGTCCGAAGGCGCCGCGCGACCTCGTAGCCGTCGATCCCGGGCAGGCCGATGTCGATCAGGGCCGCGTCCGGACGCAGACGCTGGGCCTCCTGGATGCCGGCAGCGCCGTCACACGCTTCGTACACCTCGTGGCCGAGAACCAGGAGAAGATTGCGGAGCATCTCGCGCGCGTCTTCGTTGTCTTCGATCACCAGCACGCGTCGCGCGGGCGCCGCCACCGCGGGATGCGCATCACCGTAGACCTGAGGCGGGTCGGCGAGGATCGGCAGGCGCACGGTAAACGTGCTGCCGCGCCCCGGCCCCGCGCTCGATGCTTCGACGGTGCCGCCGTGCAGTTGGACGAGCTGTCGCACGAGCGTGAGCCCGATGCCGAGGCCTCCCGCGGACCGTTCTAGCGAGCGGTCCGCCTGGACGAACAAATCGAACACGCGGGGCAGGAGCTCGGCGCGGATTCCGACGCCGGTGTCGCGCACGCTGAGCACGGCGCGGTCGCCGTCGCGTTCCACCGTGATGGCGATCTCGCCGCCCGCCGGCGTGTACTTCACGGCGTTCGCCAGCAAATTCGTCAAGACCTGCTCGACCCGAGTCGGATCCGCCGAGACCCACACCGGGGCGGTGTGCACGCTGATCACGTGACGTGAGCCGGCGGGCCCGCCGTGCAGCGTCGCGATGCGACGGGCGACCTGGCCGAGATCGACCGGCTGCAAGCGCAGCGCGACCTTGCCGGCGACGACCCGCGAGACGTCGAGCAGATCGTCGACGATCCGCGCCAGGTGGTGGACCTGACGACCGATGATCTCGCTCGCGCGCACGGTGGAGTTGTTGCCGGCCGCGGTGCGCGCGAGCACGTGCGCGGCGCTGCTGATGGCGCCCAGCGGGTTGCGCAGCTCGTGGCCGAGCATCGCCAGGAACTCGTCCTTGGTGCGATTGGCGGCCTCGGCCTCGGCGCGGGCCGCCTCTTGCCGGCCGAACAGGCGCGCATTCTGGACGGCCACCGCCGTCTGCTCCGCCAGCCGAACACAGATCGTCTCGTCCTCGTCGTTGAACGAGCGAGGCGTGCGGTTGACGATATAGAGGAGGCCTGCGGTTTCGGCGCCGACGAGGATCGGGACGACCATCAGCGCCATCGGGCCGGCCCTTTCCGTGAGCATGCGAAATTCATCGGGCACCCGCGGATCGGCACGATAGTCGCCGGTGCGCAGCGGACGCCCGGTCACCATCGCGAGGCCGCCGAGGCCCTGGCCCGGCGTGACGCGCAGGGTGTCCCAGTCGCGCCACCACGGGCCGACGCGATGCCGCGGCACCATGGCGCCGGACTCGACATCGCGCAGCAGGATCGCCGCGCTGTCGCTGCCGGTGAGCGCCTGAGCGCCTTCGACGACGCGACGGAGAACCGTGTCGAGATCGAGCGACGACGTGATCGAGCGCGCGATCTCGCCCAGAAATGCCACGCGCACGTCCGACCGTTTGTCGTCGGTGACATCGGCGCAGACGCCGACGAGGCGATCGGGTCGGCCGGCGGCGTCGTAGAAGGCGACCGCGTGCGCCTCGAGCCATCGCACGCCGCCATCGGGCCTGACGACACGGTATTCGGTGGTGTCCTCGCCGCGTTGCAGCGCCGCTCGAATCGACGCGCCGAAGCGCTCGCGATCCTCGTGGTGCACCACCGCTTCGAGCGCAGCGAACGTGCCGCCGAACGTCCCCGTCGGCAGGCCGTGGATCGCCTCCAGCGAGGGCGACCACGCGATACGTCCCGTGGGAAGCGTCCACTCCCACGTGCCGAGGCCGCCCGCCTCGAGCGACACGCGCAGGCGTTCGTCGCGCTCGCGCAGCGCGCGCTCGACCCCGCGCGATTCCCAGATCAGCGCCGCGATCGACAGCGACGTGGCCGACATCGTGCCGAGAAAGAGCTGTAGCAACAGCAGCGCGGCGTTCGGCGACGCGATGCCAAAGGCGCCGAGCCCGGCGCTGGTGCCGACGACCGCGACGCCGGCGATGAGCATGATCAGCGCGGACGTCTCACGCGCGCCAAAGCGAAACGCCGACCAGAGCAGTGGCGGCAGGCACAGAAACGTCAGCGGATAGTGCACCGGACCCGTGATGACGTCGCGGAAGACCCCGAGCGCGAGGGCCACGCTAACACCGCCGAGCAGCAGCGCTTCCAGCGGTCGATCGCGCGCGCCGATCGCACCGGGCGCCTTGCCGCGCGCGGCGAGGAGGAGAAACGGCGCGACGACGAGAGCGCCCGCTGCGTCGCCGAGCCACCACGTGAGCCAGATCGGAGCGAAGTCGGCCCAGCGCGCGTGCCCGGTGACTGCGAGCGTCGAGACGCCGAGCGTCGCGTCCATCATCGTGGCCAGCAGAACCGCGACCACGAACTTGAAGATGTCCTGCGCCCGGTCGAAGGCGGCCGCGCCGTTGGCGAACCGCTCCACGAGGAACGCGCCGACCAACGCCTCTGCGGTGTTGCCCGCCGCAATCCCGAGCGACGAGACGATCGAGCCTGCGGTGCTGATGTTGACCAGGAACGCGCCGGCAAAGATCGCCGGCCACACCTGTCGACCCAGCAAGAGGACGGCCGCGAGCGCGATGCCCGCCGGCGGCCACACGGCCGTCGCGTTCGTATGGACGACCGCGAACGCGAGGCCCAGCTTGCCGGCAACGAAGTAGAGAACGCCGACGCCGAGCGCGGCCGCCCATCTGACCGCGCGTGCTTGCATGCCGTTGTCCGGGTCTAGGCGCCTGGACCGCGCTCCATCGAGTGAGGCTGCCAGCGCTGCAACCCGCTCTTGTCCAGTACGGCGGGGTTCACACAGCTCATCGGCCAGCGTCCACTCAGCACGAGCGCGATCTCCTGGCCCACGCGTCGCAGCCGGACGGCATCGAACCGGGCGGAGGCCGAGGCCACGTGCGGCGTCAGGATCACGTTGTCCATCTTCAGCAGCGGGTTCGACGGCACGGCCGGCTCCTCTTCCAACACGTCGAGCCCGGCGCCTGCGATCCAGCCCTCCTGCAGCGCCTTGATGAGCGCCGGCTCGTCGACGGTGGGACCGCGCCCGGTGTTGACGAAGAGAGCCGTGCGCTTCATCGCGCGGAAATGCTCCTCGCGCAGCATGTGGTGCGCGCTCGGCGTCGACGGCGCATGCATGGAGATGATGTCAGCCTGCGCGAGCAGCTCGGGCAGGCTGACGGGCTCGACGCCGTAGCGGCTCATCGTCAGCTCTTCGATGAACGGATCGTAGGCGATCACGCGCAGCCCGAACGGCTTGGCGCGCATGGCCACGCCGCGCGCCACGTGACCGAACGCGATCAGGCCGAGCGTCTGCCCCATGAGTCGGGGGAAGTGATACAGCAGCGGCCGACCCTCGCGCCAGCGGCCCTCGCGCACCATCCGGTCCATCGTGATGAGCCGGCGGAACGTGGCCAGGATCAGCGTCATCGCGTGGTCGGCGACTTCCTCGATGAACGTGTCGGGGCAGTTGGTCACGGGAATACCGCGCGTGGTGGCGGCGGCCACGTCCACAGAATCCACGCCGACCGAGCCGAGGGAGATTACGCGGCAGCGCTCGAGCCCGTCGATGATCTTCTTGGTGATCTTGCGCCCCTTGGCGTAGAGCGCGTCCGCGTCGCGCGCCGCCGCGACGAAGTCGTCGTCGCTCTTGGCCTCGATGTCGACGATCTCGGCGCCCATCGGGCGCAGCGCCTCCAGCTCCAAGGAGTAGTCGGTCTTGGCGCCGTACGTCGGTCCGGACGGCGTCACCACCTTGAATTTCGCCACGGCGGCCTCCCAGCGGTGAATTCGAAAACCGTGCACAGCATGCCCCAACCCGACCGTTCCGTCGAGCGGCTCAGCGATCCAGCCACACGTCCTGCATGCGGCCGTAGTTGTAGAGCGAATGATGGGGCACGAGGTTGCGGACGTAGGGCCACTGCGTGAAGTACTCGTTGCGCCAGCCCAGCATCGGGCGCGCCACGTCGGCCTCGAGCCGCCGCTGGATCTCCCAGACGAGCTTCGTGCGGCGCTCACGATCGAGCTCCTGCGACTGTGCGTCGATCAGCTTGTCCGTCTGCTCGCTGCAGTAGTCGGTGTAATTGCGCGACGTCCCGCACTTGAAGTTTTCGTAGAAGTACACGTCGGGGTCGTCGACGGCCGCCGCCGTCAGGTTGGCGCCGATCACGTAGTCGCGGCGCGCGAGGGCGGGGAAGAATGCGCTGCTCTCGATCTGCTTGACGGTCGCCTCCACGCCGACCAGACGCAGCTGGTCGGCGACGAACGACGCGAGATCGACGTAGATCGCGAACGCGCGGGTCGTCAGCTCCACACGCAAAGGCTTGCCGGGGCCGAAGCCGACGGAGGTGAGCAGCCGCTTGGCCTCGGCTTTGTCGATGGCCGAGCCGCGGTAGCCGGGCAGCGCGCGTACTTCCTTGTCGAGCAGACCCCACGCGCCGTACGGGCGTGGCATGACCGACGTGCCGACGCGCGCGCCGCCGTGACGCACGCCCTGCACGAAGGCCTGGCGATCCATGGCCAGGCTGATCGCACGACGCACCACGACGTTGTCGAACGGCGGCTTCTTGTGATTCATGATGACGTTGTCGCTGCCGATCTGGCCCGTCTCGGCCACGACGAGCGACGGCGCGTTCGCCTTGATCGTATCGGCCATGGTCTTCGTCATCTCGAGCGGCATCGCGACGTCCAGACGGCCGGCTTGCAGCGCCGCGAGCCGTGTCCCACGCTCGCCGATGATCGGATATCGGATGCCGTCGAGGTACGGCCGTCCGGTCGCGAAGTATTCCGGGTTGCGCTCCAGCTCGACCATCTCGCCGCGCGCATAGTGCTTGAGCCTGAACGGGCCCGTGCCGATGCAGCGCTGTCGCAGCTCGGCGAGCGGCACATGCGCCGGATAGACGGGCGAGTAACCGGAGGCCAGCATCAGCAGCAGTGAAGGCTGGGGCCGCTTGAGGCGGAACACGACCGTGTAGGGATCGGCGGCCTCGATCGCGTCGATGTTCGCGTACCACTCCTTGCGCGGGTTGAGGCGCAGCTTGGCCGGCGCGTCGGCCGCCTCACGCACGACGTCGAACGTGTATTTCACGTCCTTGCTGGTGAACGGATGACCGTCGTGCCACTTCACACCACGGCGCAGGAAGAAGACCAGGTTGCGGTAGTTGTCCTGCCACGACCACTTCTCGGCGAGCTCGGGCAGGACTGTTTCTGCCGTCTCGTGCGCCTTGAACTGGTCGAACAGCACGAGATTCGAGTAGCAGGGCATGACCGGCCAGAGTCCCGAGATCGTCGCCACCTCGTGGATCGAGAAGCCCGGCGGATCTTCGCCGAGCATCGCGTTGAGGATTCCGCCGCGCTTGGGCGCCTGGCCGTGCGCGGGGCCGCCGGCCAACATCGCCGCGCCGAGACCGATGAGCAGTGCGGCGATGATCAGCGAACGAGCGTTCATGCGATCTCCCTCGGTCTGGCGGCTGAGCGTCGCGGCATTATACTCGCGGCCATGGACACCACCCGCGTGCTCGACCTGCTGGAAGCCGGTGACTGGAAGGCCGCTCACGAGATCGTGCAGAAGGAGTCGTCGACGCTCGCCGCGTGGCTGCACGGCATCGTGCACATTCTCGAGGGCGATCTCGACAACGCGCGCGGCTGGTACCGGCGCGCCGAGCGCGAGTTCCCCGGTGCCGGCGCGGCGAAGGCCGAGATCGCCGCCGCGCGCAAGATCGCCGGCTAACGTCGCCGACGCGCTACTTGTAGTCCAGTCCCGCGGCGGCGAACTTCGGTCTGAAGTCCGGTCGCGCCAGATACGCGAGGAACGCGCGCCCCGCGTCCGGCGTCGGCGCGCCCGTGAGCAGCGACGACGTGTAGACGGTGACCTTGTTGATCTCCGCCGGCATCGGGCCGACGAGCGTCACGCCCTTCACGGGCAGGATCTCGCTGATCTGGTGCAGGCACAGATCGGCCTTGCCGCTCGCCACCGCCTCGGCGGCATAGCCGCCCTTCCAGAGAACCACCTTGTCTTTGACGGCGTCCGTGAGCCCGAGCTGCTGCAGCACCTGCGCCACGTGGATGCCGCTGGTGGCGCCACTGGCGGGGTCGAGGTAGACGATCGACTTGGCCTCCAGCACGGCGCGCTTGAACGCGTCGACCGTGGAGACGTCCGGCTTCGGCGCGCCCTCGCGCACGGCCACGCCGACGGCGGTGCGCGCGAGATCACGACGGCTGTCGGTCACCACGTGGTTGGATTTCGCCAGCGTGTCCATCACGGCATCGGGGGCAATGAGGACGTCGGCCTTTTCTCCGCCTTCCACGCGCTTGCGCAGGCCGCCGCCGGTGTCGGCGGTGATCACGACGGTGTGTCCGGTCTCCTTTTGAAAGCCTCCGCTGAGCTCGGTGACCATCGTCTTCATGGCCCCCGCGCTCAGCACGCGGACCTCCGCCGCTGCGGCCGTCCCCGCCACGACGAGCGTCGCGACGAGCGCGACGACGATCGCCCGCGCCGTCATACGCTATACATCGAGAAGTCGACCGCCTTCTCGGTGATGAACTCGAGGAGCGCGGGCGTGCCCTCGCGCGTCTTGGCGATCGCGCGCCGGATGGCGGGCACGATGTCGTCGGGCTGCGTGACCCGCTCGCCCCAGCCGCCCAGCGCTTTCGCGAAATCGGCGTAGTTGCCGCTGATGTCCGTCGAGCGGTACTTCTCCGTCGCCGTCGCCATCACCTTCAGCTCGATGGCCATCGAGAAGTTGTTGAGCAGCACGGACAGGATGGGGATCCGTTCGCGCACGGCCGTCTCGAAGTCCATGCCGGTGAAGCCGATTGCGGCGTCGCCCCAGAGATTGATGCAGAGCTTCTCGGGCTGCGCGAGCTTGGCGCCCATCGCCAGGCCGAGCCCATAGCCGAGCTGCGTCGTCTTGCCCCAGCCGATGTACGTCAGCGGCGTGATCGGCTCCCAGAAGGGCGAGATCTGATCGCGTGGGCTGCCGGCGTCGTGGGTGATGATCGTGTTGGGCACGTCGACGGTGTGCAGCAGGTCGTAGATCACGCGGTACGGCGAGAGCGGCGTCGTCTTCGCGGTGAGCCGCGGCATCCACTGCGCCATCCATTCCGTCTTGAGGCGGCTGATCTCGGCCGTCACCGCGGCCGTGCGGCCGCGCGGCTTGCCCTTCAATCGATCACGGATTTCGCCGAGCAGCGCGTCGAGCGTGAGGCCGGCATCGCCGACCAGCGCCAGGTCCGCCCGCACGTCCTTGTTGATGTCGAGCGGATCGAGCGTCGCGTGCACGATCTTCTTGCCCTTGGGCATCGGCACGCCGTAGTTCGTCGAAGCGAACGAGCAGCCGATGCCGAAGATCAGATCGGCGTTCGTCAGGAAGTGGTGCAGCTGCTTGCTGATCGAGCGGCCGCCGGAGCCGAGCGACAGCGGATGCGTCTCCGGGAACGCGCTCTTGCCCTGCAGGCTCGTCGTGACGGGCGCCTCGAGTATTTCTGCGAGCTCGCGCAGCTGCGTCCAGGCTTTCGCGTAGTGCACGCCCTGACCCGCGTAGATCACCGGCCGCTCGGCGGCGACGAGCGCGGCCGCCACGTCGGTCACGCTCTTGGGATCGGGCGCGACGCGGAGTCGCGGCGCCGGGGTGTACGTCCAGCCGTCGGGCACCTCTTCGCGCATGACGTCGACGGGAATCTCGACCAGCACCGGGCGCGGACGCCCGTTCTTCACCTGCGTGAACGCGCGGCGCATGGCGTCCGGCACCGCGTCCGGCATCACGACCTGCTCGGCCCACTTCACCACGTGCTGGTAGTTGAGGAACGACGAGAAGTTCGGCGTGATGTTGAGGAGCTTGCGCGGATAACCACCGGGCAGCACCACGATCGGCACCGAATCGCCGAACGCCTGCGCCACGCCGCCGAACGAGTTCTCCGTGCCGGGGCCGTGCTGCATGGCGAAGACGCCGATGCGATCGCCCGAGGTCACGCGGCTGAGCGCGTCGGCCATGTGCAGACCCACCCGCTCCTGTCGCACGATGATCGTGCGAATGTCGGCCTCGGCCGCCGCTTCGATGATCTGATTGACCGGGTAGCCGATCAGGAACTTCACGCCTTCGCGTCGGAGAATGTCCGCCACCACGGCCGCTGCCTTCATGCGCTGCCTCCTCTTGCCCACTTCCCCGTGGGCGTGGGGCATAGTATGCACCCATGAGCCAGCGATCCACCGCGCTCGCGCTGTCGCTGTGCCTGGCGATCGCCGTCCCCGCCGCCGCCCAGCGGCCCGGCGCGTCGCCGTCCGCCGCAGAGTTGATCCGCACACTGCGCGGTCGCGAGTTCACCGAGGCCGTCGGCGCCGCGGAGCGGCTTGGAGGTTATGCGACGGAGCGGGCGCAGGTGGTGCCAGCGTTGCTCGACGCGCTGCAAAACCGCGAGTGGGCGAGCTGCAGCGGCGACGTGCGGGACGCGATCGCGCGCAGCCTGGCGAAGCTCAAGGCGAAAGAGGCGGTGGTTCCGCTGCTCGAGCTCGTTCGTAGCGGCAAGCCGCTCGACCACGAGTGCGTCGAGTGAGGCTGTTGCCTGCTGGCCGTGACGCCAGCCGACGAGCTCGCCGCGCGCGCCGCCGATCCGTTTTGTGGCAGCGGTGTGCTCGGCGCCATCAATGAGCTCGCCGATTTTTCTCACTCCAAGGCGATCGCGGATCTCATCAGTGCGGGCAACGCGTCGAGGGATCGTCTCATCCTCACGCTCGGCCGCATCGGACCGCGACGCTACGCCAACTTCATCGGTCGGTGGCGCGACGATCCTGATCCCGGGATGCGGCGGAGCGTGGCGGACGCGCTCGGCCTCATCGACAACCCTGCGGTCACGATTCCCGTGCTGATTCAGCTGCTGGCGCGAGGCACAGGACCAGACGCGTTCAACGTGAAGTGGGAAGCGTCGGAGTCGCTCATAGCGATCGCCAAGCGCCCGGGCGGGGACGCCGCCCGGCCGCGAGTCGCCGCGCTCCTCGGCGAGGCCGACACGCTCACCGCCGTGCTGGCCGCGCGGGTGCTCGCGGTCGTCGGCGACACGCGCGGGGTCGGCAAGCTGCGCGAGTTCGCGGGCCACGCGGACGCGCGCACGCGCCAGGAGGCGATCCTTGCCCTCGGCGCGCTGCCCGATCGCGGCGGTGCCGAGGCCGTGCGCCGACGCTTGAAGGACGACAATCTCGCGGTGCGAGCCACCGCGATCTACGCGCTCGGCCGCATCGCCGGCGCTGCCGGCGCCGCGGAATTGCGTGCGGCGGGACAAGACGCGCTCGCGTACGAGGCGCAGCTGGAGCTGCGCAAGCAGCGCGGCGAAAGCGAGGAGACGTTGCGCCAGCGCTGGGGCCTCGGCATGTTTGATCTGCGCGAGACCCTGCAACAGGCTGTGAGCCCTTAGACTCCGGAGGACGTATGAGCCGCGGATTCGCCGTCGCCGCTAACGTGAAGTCCGACGTCATCGCCGCCGCCGCCCGTGAGGCCGAGGGCGCGGGCTATACCTCGTTCTGGGTCAATCATCCGGGGCCGTTCGACGGGCTCGGCTCCGTCGCGGTCGCGGCACGAGAGTCGCGTCGCCTCGCGCTCGGCATCGGCGTGATTCCGCTGCACACGCGTGGCCCGCAATCGATCGTGGAAGGCGTGCGCACTCACGCGCTGCCAGTCGATCGGCTGTGGCTCGGTGTCGGCAGCCCGAATCCAAAATCGCTCGATCGCGTTCGCGAGGGCGTGGCGGCGCTGCGCCGGGATCTCCGTACGAAGATCGTCGTGGCGGCGCTCGGACCCAAGATGTGCCGGCTGGCGGGCGAGATCGCGGACGGCGTGCTGTTCAACTGGCTGACGCCGGAGCATGCGAAGGCCTCGGCCAACCTCGTCCGCGAGGGCGCGCAGGCAGCGAAGCGTCCGGTCCCGCGTCTGTTTGCGTACGTGCGGCTGGCCATGGGCCTCGGCGCGGCCGAGCGCACTGCGAAAGAAGGCGCGCGCTACGACTCCGTGCCCGCCTACCACGCGAACTTCGAGCGGATGGGCGTGAAGCCGGAGGCGACCGCGGTCGTGGCGGACACGGCGTCCGAGGTCGCGCGCGCGCTGGCGCGCTGGGATGGCGTGCTGGACGAGATCGTGCTGCGCGCGCTGCCGGCCGACTACGGCGTCGAGTCGACGCTCGCGCTGCTGCGCGCCGCCAAGCCCTGAACCCGCCGGCGACGCGATGACCGAGGAGATGACCCGCTACTACGCGCGGCGGGCAGGGGAGTACGAGCGCGTGTATTCGTTGCCGGCGTGGCAGCCGGGCATCGCCGAGATGCGCCGGCGTGTGGTGAGCATCTTCGCCGGACGTGACGTCTTCGAGGTCGCGTGCGGCACCGGCTACTGGACGGAGGTCCTCGCCTCCGCGGCGACGAGCGTGCACGCCACGGATCTCAATGAAGAAACGCTGGCGCTCGCGCGCGCGCGACCCTACCCGCGCGGCAACGTGACGTTCGCCGTGCGCGACGCCTATGCGCGCGCCGAACGGCCGCCGCGCTGGGACGCCGGGTTCGCCGGGCTGTGGCTGTCGCACGTCGACGCCGCGCGCATGGAGGAGTTCCTCGACGCCTTCCACTCGCATTTGCTTCCCCGCGCGGTCGTTGTCGCGTTCGACGAGGCCGACGACCCGACGCGCACGGCACGCGGCACGCGTGTCGACGACGCGACCGGCAACCGCTACGAGGCGCGCAGGCTGGAGAACGGCGAGCGCTACGAGATCGTGAAGAACTTCATGGACGAGTCCCGATTGCGCCGCGCCCTCGGCCCGCGCGCGCGCCGCGTCGTCTACGACGACCTGGGCCGGTTCTGGGTCGCCAGCTGGGAGGTCGCGTGACGGAACGACCGATCGTCCGGTATCCCGATGCCTCGATGCAGATTCTCGATCAGGGCTTCGCGCGGTTTCGCATCAACAACGCGGCGGTGGAACGGCTGGCGACGGGATTCCGCTGGGCGGAGGGACCGGCCTGGTTCGGCGACGGCCGCTATCTGCTGTGGAGCGACATTCCGAACAATCGGATCATGCGCTGGGACGAGGAGACGGGAGCCGTGTCCGTCTTCCGCCGGCCGTCCAACAACGCCAACGGCAATACCCGCGATCGTCAAGGTCGCCTGGTCACCTGCGAGCACGACGCGCGGCGAGTGACGCGCACGGAGTACGACGGCGCGATCAGCGTGATCCTCGACCGGTTCGACAACAAGCGCCTGAACTCGCCCAACGACGTCGTCGTGAAATCCGACGACTCCATCTGGTTCACCGACCCGCCGTTCGGCATCCTGACCAACTACGAAGGCCACAAGGCCGCGCCGGAGCTGCCCACCAACGTTTATCGCGTCGACCGTGCCGGCCTCGTCAGCGTGGTCACCGCCGACGTCCCGCGCCCGAATGGGCTGGCGTTCTCACCCGACGAGTCCCGGCTCTACGTCGTCGCCAGCGGCGACAGTCCGCGCACCATTCGTGTCTTCGACGTCGTCGCCAACGGCACGGCGCTCGCCAATGGCCGCGTTTTCGTGAATTGCGGGCCCGGTATTCCCGACGGCTTTCGCTGTGACACGGAGGGCAATCTCTGGTGTGGCTGGGGCGGCGGTGAAGGCCAGGACGGCGTCGTCGTGTTCACGCCGGAGGGCAAGATGGTGTTTCGAATCCTTTTACCGGAGCGCTGCGCCAATCTGTGCTTCGGCGGCCCGAGTCGCAACCGGCTGTTCATGGCGGCGAGCCAGTCGATCTACGCGGTGTATGTCGACGCCCAGGGCGCCACGCTCAGCTGACGGCGGCGGCGAGCGCAGGCGCCTTCGAACCGTCAGCGGGTGGTGACCACGACCTCCGTTCGGCGGTTCTGCGCGCGTCCCTCTTCGGTGTCGTTCGCGGCGACGGGCCGCTCGGATCCGAAGCCTACCGCCTGGATCCGCTCGGCGGCGATGCCTCGTTCGACGAGCCGGTCCTTGATCGCGTGGGCCCGATCGAGCGAAAGCTCTTTGTTCGTCACAGCGTCGCCGCTGGAGTCCGTGAAGCCCTCGAGGCTCACGCGGACGGCGGGGTAGGCGTTCAGCGTCCGCCCCAAGGCGTCGACGCTCGGACGGGAACCCGGCGTGAGGTCCGCGGACCCGGGCTCGAACGTCACGTCGTCGAAGACGAAGCTGCGTGGCACACCGGTGTCAGTGACGCTCGCCAGGTACGCATTGAGCTTGGCGAGGAAGGAGCCCACCTTGACGTCGAGCCGCTCACCGTTCGGCAACGCGAGCGCTTGGAACTGTCGCGGCAGCGCCGACGGCGCCGGCTTGGCGACGTCGCCCGTCCACGGCGGATGCATCACGAACACGATCGCGAATCCCGACAGCGCGGCGAGCGTCGTGAACAGCCATGCGCCGAGCTGCCCTCGTTCCGATGTGGCGACGGCGAGACCGTCGCGATAGTGACGCTCGACCTCAGAGGCGGCGGGCGAGACGGGCGGCGCCTGCAGTCCGAGAACGCCGGCCACCGTCGGCGGCGTGGCGCTCGCAATCGATCCACGCTGGCCGACCAGGTAGTTCATCATGCCGGACCAATCCAGGCCGTGCGTGGCGACTTCGCGCCCCAACACACCCATCACCATCGGCGCGGCGACGCACATCAGGTTGCGTGCCGCAGATCCGGAGAGCTTGGCGGATTCCGCGATTGCGTCCATCACATCCTGCTGCTTGCTCCCGTACAGGCTCGCGAGGAGCTGCCGTCCCGAGGTCATCAGCCGCTCGGTCGCCCGGCCTCCCGTCAACATGCCGAGCAGCTTGTCGAGCGTGCCATCACCATAGCCGCCGTCGCTGATGATCGAGCGCACCCAGTGCGCGCCGGCGGGCGTTGACGCGGTCGCCACGACGCCGGCCAGCAGCGTCGGAATGGCCGTCGCGAACCCTGTGCCGGTCGTCGATGGCGTGGCACCGATGAGGCCGCTCACCGTCCGCACGACGTCCGGATTCGCCGCGTCACGAGCCTGATCGAGGAGGGACGCCATCGTGTCGGAGGATGCGGCGTCGGCGGCGGCAGGTCCATGGGACCTAGGTCGCAGGCGTGGGGCGCGCCGCAGTGCGCGGACGCGCCCCAGGCTCGCTGGTGCAACTACTTCTTGGCGAACTTCGTCTCAAGCAGCGTGCGGACTTCAGACACGGCGGCGCGCCAGAGCGGCGCGCCCGGCACCGCGTATTCGGCGTTGACCTGGGCCCGGAAGTCGTTCATGGCCGCATCCTGCTTGGCCTTGTCGTCCTTGGGCGCCACGTCCAACGTCTTGCTACGGATCAGCGCGGCTTTGCTGGTGGCCGGATGCGCGCGCTCGATCCAGCGGCCGATCTCGTTCCAGTTCGAATCGAAGAAGACGACGACCGGAATCGACCGGTAGCCGTTGTTCAGGTAACAATCGGTGATATCGAGGTTCTGGTCGCGCAGGAAGACACGCAGCTCGGCGCCGGGAATCGACTCGACGATCCGCGCGATCAGCGGGGAGTTGCGGTGAACGTCGCCGCACCAGTTCTCTGCCAGCATCAACACGTACTTGACGCCCTTGACGCCGCCGAAGAACTTCTTCTCGTCGTCGGTCAGAGTGGCGCGGTTGTAGTTCTCCTCGGTGCGCTTCTGGGTATCACCCATCTGGGCCATGTAGTCCTTCCAGGTCATGCCCTTCGAGAAGCGCGCGCTGTCAACGGGAACCTGCAGCTGAGCCATGTCCTCTCTCCTCTCTTTAGTTGGCGCGGCCGGCGGCCTGATACAGATCGGCAAGCGGCACGATCCGTCCGTGCAGCGGCAGCAGCCGGTCGACGGTCAATCCGAGCCGCGCGAGGTTGTCCACCAGATTCAAGGTGAACGGGCTCGGCGGCATCGGAGGTGGCGTGTTGGCGGGCGGCGGCGTGAAGGTGTCCGCCTGACTGAGCAGCCGCTCCTTCGGCAGATACACCATCAGCAGGCCGTCGTCGTGCGTGTTGCCGGCGATGTGATGAATCTCGACGCTGCGCGTGCCGTCGGTGAGGATGCGCTTGTCGCGCACACCCTCGACGGCGACCGGCTTCTTGCCGGACTTGGCCAGGTGATCGGGATCGACGGTCGCGCGCGCAGCGAGCGCGCGATCGAAGTACGGGCGATTGATCTCGTGCGTGATGACGGTCACCCCTTCGGCGGCGAACGCGCGCAGGCCGCCGGAGTGATCGAAGTGATGATGGCTGTTGATCACATAGCGCACCGGTTTCCCGGGCGCGAGACCGCGAGCTTCCTGCAGCACCGCGAGCGCACGCTCATCGTTCAGCGGCGCCTCCACCACGATCAGATGATCGCTCATCTCGATCGCCACGCTGTGATGGGTGCCGCCAGTGAGATACCACACGCCGTCGGCGACCATCTGTGTGGCGACCGTCGCGTACGGGGCGTTCGCCGAGCGGACGTTGTCGGGGACGGCGACGTCGACCGCGACGTTGGGACGCACTTCGGTGACGGTGAGATCGAGGGTGGGGAAGCCGCCGGCGGTCTGCTTGATGCGCGTCGGAAATTTCATCCCGCCGAAGTCCTTGTAGTCCGTGTACTCGATGGTGACGGGCATGTCGCCGAGCACCGGATTGGGGACCGTAGCGTTCACGCGCTCGATCAGATTCGCGCGATCGAGGGTGACGCGCGCGAGGTACTTGCCGGGTGATCCGAACACGATCACGCGGCCCTGCACCGAGGCGTTGCTCGACTGCGCGGCCTTGACGACCCCGTGCGGCGTCGCCCACAGCTCGAGCTGGCGTGTCGCGAGCGCAATCGGCGCAGGGATCGCCGCGTCGTTGGCGACGTTCCAGGCGTGATCGCCCGAGACGACGAACACCTGACGCTGCTCGCCGCGCACGGGCTGCAGACCGCCGCCGCGCGGCGGCTCCTCGCCTTGCGTCCGCACCCACACGTCGCGCAGCGACGCCGTCTCATAGCTCACCGAGCGCGTGAGGCTCTTCACCACGAAGCGCGGCCACGGGCTGCCGGGCGCGGCGCTCTGGCCGGCGGCCCAGCTCTCGCCGCTCGCCGTCATCTCATACGACTTGAGGTTCGCGGCGCCGAGCGCCTTGGCCGCCGCATTCAGCGCGGCCCGCGCGTCCTGCGCGTACACCGGCGCGGCCGCGGTCAGCAGCGGCGGCAGCATCATGGCGAGCGCGAGGCCGGCGCGCATGCTCGTCCTCCTCATTTCGTACGGAAGACCACGAGGCGATCGTTGCCCGACTCGGGCGCCCAGACCTCGCCGGGCCGGCCGAGCATCTGGCGGACGTTGGCGCCGCGCGCGTCGCTGGGAAAGACCTGGAACTTCTCCGTCGTCGGCTCGAACCGGACGACCGCGTTGGCGCCGAAGTCGCTCAGCCACACGACGTCGCGCTCGTCCACATAGACGGCGTACGTGTGTGGGCTGTCGCCCGGCAGTCGCCACGTCTTCCACGTCTTGGCCGTCGGGTCGTATACGCTCACGTTGCCGGAGTTCCACTCGCTGACCCAGATCCGACCGGTCGAGTCCGACCAGACGCGGCGCGCGCCCTGATTCTTCGTCGGAGGCTCGATCACGGTGGCGGCGCCGTTCTCGAGATCCACGCGCGCGATGTAGCTGCCGGCGAGTGAGGCGAAGTACACGTCACCGCCCGGCGTCGACGTGATGCCGTACGGGCCGCGACCCCGCGGGGCGTCCCAGACGTCCATCACGCCCGTTGCGGGATCGAGACGTCCGTACACGCCGCTCTGGCCCGTGAACCAGATCCGACCGCGCTTGTCGAAGGTCGCGGTGTTCAGGTTCGCCCACTTGCGCTCCGGCGGCAGCGGCCAGCGCTTCACCGAGCGCGTCTGCGGGTCGACCCGCACGATCGAGTTCGTCCCGCCCTCGGTCACCCACGGTGCGCCGTCGGGCCCGATGATCACCCCGTGCGGCGCAGCGCCCTCGCCCAGCGATATCAAATCGACCTTGCCGCTCTCCGGCTCCAGGCGCCCGAGCTTGCCGTCGCGCTGCGCCGTATACCAGACGATCCCGTTGGCGCTCACCGCGACGTCGTGCGGGTAGCCGCCCCCGCGCGGCAGCGCGTAGCTGCGCGTCGAGACGTCGGCGGCCGCCGCCGGCAGAGCCAGGACAGCGAGGGACAACGCAATGAGCAGGCGTCGCATACGAAGGGCTCTCAACTTAGATGGGGAATCGGGGCCGAAAGACTCTGCGAATCAGGTAGGGATTGGCGCCGAGGTCGTAGAGCCGACGGATGTCGCCGGTCAGGAGCGCCGACTTTTCGGCCTCGCTGAGGTCATGACCTGCAACCTCGGCGTCGCTGAGCTTCTCGCGGGTGACGTGCGCTTTCGCCAACCCGGTGAGGATCTTGTTGAGAGGATACGAGACCGCGATCATGCGTGCACCCACAGAGCGCCGCAGCCGGTGATCCATTCGGGCACCGGCTCATAGGCGAGCGACTCGCCCTTCCATCCGGGCACCGCGCCCATGAGCGCCACCCAGTTGCGGATCTCCTGACCGCCGTTGCCGCCCTCGCGCTCGATGTCGTCCCAGCTCAGCCCGAGCAGCGGCTCGACGTCGCCGCGCTCGATGTGATCGATTACCCAGTGATCCCATTCAGGGTTGATGCGCCCGGTCTCGGGCGTGCCGACCCAGTGCGAAATCCCGCCGGTGGCAACGAAGGCCACGCGCGAGGCGCCGGCGTGCGCGCGCGCGAAGCGTCCGACGAACGCACCCATCTCGTGGCAGCGGCGCAGCGACGGCAGCGGCGGCGCCGCGCAATTCGTGTACACCGTCGCCACCGGCATCGTGCCGTCCGGATCGAGGAAATGAAGCGGGACCGCGAGCTCGTCCCACGACTCGATTTCGTACGAGTACGCGAAGTCGAAGCCGCCTGCGAGTCCGGCCTCGAGCAGGGCCATGCTCCACTGCGGCAAGCCGCGAATCCTCCGCGGCGGAATGCGCATGAGCTTGCTGCCGCCGGCGCTCGGTGCGTCATAGGCGTCGACGATGCCGACGCAGAACGCGGGCAGGTTGCTGTAAGGAAAATTCTGCAGGTGATCGTTCACGAACATCACAAGCAGATCGGGGCGCGCCGCCGCGAGGCGTCGCCGGAGCTCGTGAAAGCCCGCGTACAGACGCTCGCGCTGCTCCGGACGCGCGATCTCCGGCTTGCCCGTGATGAGGGGCGCGTGGGACGCGAGGGCTGCCGCGACGATCTCGGCCATAATGGGTCTCCGGTGGGCCCTAATGGCATCACCGCGAAGCGTGACTGTCAAGGTGGAGGATCCTGATGCGCTTGGGGTATTTCGCGATGCCGCTGCACCCGCCGGGCTCCGATCCGGCCAAAACGATGGACGATGACCTGCTGCAGCTGGCAACGCTGGATCGGCTCGGCTACGAGGAAGCCTGGATCGGCGAGCATTTCACGGCGCAGTGGGAGAACATTCCGTGCCCCGACCTCTTCATCGCGCGGGCTCTGGAACGCACGAAACGCATGAAGCTGGCGACCGGCGTGTCGTGCCTGCCGAATCACGATCCGCTGATGCTCGCGCAGCGCATCGCGCAGCTCGATCAGATGGCGCGTGGTCGTTTCTACTGGGGCGTCGGGTCCGGCGGCTTCCCCGGCGATTTCGAATTGTTCGGTGTCGATCCCAAGACCGGCGAGCACCGCGGCATCACGCGCGAGATTCTCGACACCGTGCTCGCGCTCTGGCAGGACGCGAAGCCCGGAGCGTATGACGGCCGGCGCTTTCGCTTCAACGTGCCACAGCCCCAGCCCGACATCGGCCTGCGGCTGCACCTGCAGCCGTTTCAGAAACCTCATCCGCCCATCGGCGTGGCCGGCGTGTCCTCGAATTCCGAGACGCTCGTGCTCGCGGGCGAGCGCGGCTACATCCCGATGTCGATCAACTTCGTACCGCCGCGGATTCTCGCGACGCACTGGGAGGGCGTCAAGGTCGGCGCCAAGCGCGCAGGGCGCATCGCCGACCGCACGACGTGGCGCATCGCGCGTGACGTCTACGTGGCCGACACCGACGCGAAGGCGCGCCGCGAGGCGATCGAAGGCCCGCTCGGCCGCGACTATCGCGAGTATTTCCTGAAGCTGCTCCCGAAGCTGCGGGGCTTCGACATGCTGAAGGTCGATCCCGCCATGCCGGATTCCGAGGTCACGCTCGAATATCTGTGCGACAACATCTGGATCGTCGGAAGCCCGGCGACCGTCGCGCGCAAGCTCGCGAAGCTCTACAACGAGGTCGGCGGCTTCGGCACACTGCTCGTCATTGCGCACGAGTGGACGCCGCGTGCGGCGTGGGAGCGCTCGATGCGCCTGCTCGTCGACGACGTCCTGCCGCGCCTCAGCCGCGCTGAATCTGCCCCAGCCCGGGCAGCCGGCCGAGGAAGTTCCCGCTCACCGCGCCGTCCACGACGAGGTCGTGGCCGTTGACGTAGCGCGCGTCCGGACCGAGGAGGAACGCCACCACGTCGGCGATGTCCTCCGGCGTGGCGACGCGCCCGAGCGGCACCAGCGCGGCGCGCTCGGCGGCCAGCGCGGTGTTCTCGTAGACTTTCTCCGTCATCCCGGTGCGCACCAATCCCGGTGACACGCTGTTCACGCGAATCCCGTCGCGTCCGAACTCCTGCGCGAGCACGCGCATCAGCATGATGACCGCGGCCTTGCTCGGCGCATACGGCCCCAGGTTCGCGTGGGCGTTGCTGCCCGACATCGACGCGGTGATGACGATCGCCCCGTGCGCGGCGGCCAGGGCGCCGTGCGCAGCTCTCGCGAGCAGCCACGTCGCGCGCGTGTTGACGTTGAAGAGCGCGTCCCAATCGTCGACGGTGTAGGTGAGCAGCTTGCCCGGGCGGTTGATGCCGGCGTTGCTCACCAGCACGTCGAGGCCGCCGAAGCGTGCGATGGCGTCCGCGACCGCGCGTCCCGGCGCCTCGGCAGTGGCCATGTCGGCGACGATTGCGAGGCCTTCGGCGTCGAGCTTGCGCACGTCCTCGGCGACCGCGTCGAGCTTCGCCTTCGCGGCCGCCACATCCACGATCGCGATCTTTGCCGCGTTGCCGGCCGAGCGCGCGTCACGCGCCAGTCGCAGCGCCGTCGCGCGTCCGATTCCGCTCGCCGCCCCGGTCACGACTGCTCGCATAGTGTGATCTCCATTCCACCGCGTTCGAGGGTCGTCAGCGACGGCGCGAGTATCGCACGCCGCCGCGCGCTTGGTCGTCGGTCCGGCTTGGCGCTATGATCGAAGCGCTGATGAACGGCACCGCGCGTCACGTCGTTCTCCCGCTCGCTCTCCTCGTTCTCGCCGGCGGCTGCGTGACGCAGCGTGCTACCGAGCCGCCGATCGCCTCCAACGCGCCGCCCGCGGCCGCGGCCCCCGTCCCCGCCGGACGGCCCCCAGGCCCCGTGCCGGTCGGCGAGCAAGCGCGCGCGGCGCTGGACGAGGGACGCAAGCGTCTCGCGCAGGGCGACATGATTACGGCGAGCGCGCAGTTGCGCGAAGCGCTGCGCCTGCAGCCCGATCTCGCTGAGGCACGTGCGAGCCTCGGCCTGACGCTGTACGCGATGGGCGACCTCGACGCCGCCGTCGACGAGCTGCGCGGCCTGCTGCGCGTCCGGCCCGATCTCGCCGAGGCGCGATTGACGCTCGCGACCGCGCTCGTCGCGCGACAGGACTGGCCCGCCGCGCGCGCCGAGCTCGAAAGCGTGCTCACCGCGCGTCCGGACCTCCCGCAGGCGAGCTACACGCTCGGCGTTGTCCGCTACGCGCAGGGCGATCTCAACGGCGCCATCGAAGCGTATCGTCGCGTCCTCGCGCGTGAGCCCCGCGCGCAGGACGCACGTTACAACCTGGCGCTCGTGCTCAAGCTCGCGCGTCGTGACGCCGAAGCGACGCCCGAATTCCTCACGGCCGCGCAGGCCGGAATCCCGCGCGCTCAGTATTTCGTCGGCGCCGCGTACGCCACGGGTGCTGGTGTCGAGCGCGATCTGGTCGCCGCGATCACCTGGTGGATGCGCGCCGCCGAGCTCGGGGTCGCGCAGGCGGAAGAGGGCCTGGCCCAGCTGCGCCAGGCGGCGTCGGGCCGCTCGCGCCGACCGCCGGCCGAGCGGCAGGCGATCGAGCAAGCCTTCGCCGAATATCGCACGCGGCTCTGGCTCTACTATCCCGGCGTCGCTCGCGAGGGCGATGAGCCGCTCGGCGCCGCGCTGCTGCGCCAGGGACGCGCCGGCGAGGCCGTGGCCGTCCTGATTCGCGAAGCCGCCGCGCTCAGCGAGCCCGCGCAGCGCCTGCTCGAGACCCTCTACGATCAGGGCGTCGACGGTCAGCTTCCCGCGCACGACGCGCGGATTCTCGCGTACCTCAAGAGCGCCGCCGCCGAGGGGCGCTCGCGCCCGCGTCCCTGAATACGCTCGTCCGCGCCGCGCTCGTCGCCATCGGCGCCACGCTGATCGCCGCGCTACTGGTGGTCGTCGGCGGCCCCGGAATCACCGCGCTCGACTGGTCGGTGTACGACCGCTGGCTGCGGTCGCGCGCGCCCGTGGCCGACACGCCGCGTCTCATCGTCATCGCCCGCGACGCCGCGAGCGAAGCACGTTTCGGCGGCGGAGCCTGGGATCGTGCGGTGCTCGCGCGCGTGGTGACGGCGCTCGGCCGCGGCGGCGCGGCGGTGGTCGGTCTCGATGTCGCGCTCGGCACGCCGAGCGCGCCCGGCCGCGGCGGTGCCGCCAGCGACGCGCTGCTCGCCCAGGCGGCGCAGGCGGTCGATGTGATCTCGATCGTCTCGCCCGCGACGCCGCGCTCGGCCGTGCCCGCAGAGCGGGTCGGCCATAGCGTCGTCGAGCCCGACGTCGACGGCGTCGTGCGTGCGGTGCCGCTCTGGCTGCCGCTCGGCGAACGGCCGGTTCCGGCGCTCGGCCTCGCGCTGGTCTCCGCCCTGTCGGGAAAGCCGGCCTCCGATTTCCGCATTCCGACAGACGCGCGCGGCCGCGTGCTGATCGACTTCGCCGGCGGCGCCTGGCCGCGCGGCGTGCAGATCGTCTCGTTTTTCGACACGTGGACGGCGATCGAGCAGGGCGACACCGAACGCATCCAGGCGCTCGCCGGTGAAAACGCGGTGCTCGTGCTCGCCGAGCCCGCGGGGCCGATGCTGCGCACGCCGGTAGGCGACGCGCCGGCCATCGCGATCCAGGCGCACTTCGCGCGAGGCCTCTTGGCCGGCTCGCGCTTGCGTGAGGCGCCGGCGGCGGCGACGGCCGGCGTCGCGCTCGTGATGGCGGCACTCGCGGCATGGCTCTTGTTCACCGTGCGCTGGTGGATCGGGCTCGTGGGTGTCGTGTTGCTCGCCGGCGCCTATGTGGCCGCGCTGCCGCTGGCGCTCGCGACGATTGGCCTCGCCTTGCCGCTGGTCACGCCGCTCGGGTCGTTGGCGCTCGCCGCGCTCGGCGGTCTCATCGCCGGCCACCGGGCCTCGGGCGCCCGGATCCGAAGGCTGGAAGTCGAGAACGCGCGCGTTCGCGACACGCTCGTCCGCCAGGAGTCCGCCGTAGAGTCGCTCGAGGAGGATCTCGACGCGGCGCGCGCCGCCGTCGAGCGATCGAGCGGAGCGGAGCGTGATCTCGGGCGCGCGGCCGACCGGCTGCGCGCGCAGCTGGCGGAGGCGCAGCAGCAAGAAACGTCGACGCGGCGACGGCTCGAGACGCTCGAGCGTGAGCTCTCGGGCCTACGCGCAGCGGACACGCGCACGCCGGCGCTGGACGACGCCGGGCAGGAGGCGCTGCGGCGCGCCTGTGAAGAGGCGGGGATCGTGACGCGCGATCCCGTTGTGCTCGCCGTCTTCGACGACTTGAGGCGCGCGGCGCGCTCGTCGCTGCCGATCTTGATCGCGGGCGAGGCGGGCACCGGCAAGGAGCTGTTCGCGCGCGCCGCCCACCGGCTGAGCGCGCGCGCGGCCGCACCGTTCGTCGCGGTCAACATGGCCGCCATCCCGCCCGAGCTGTTCGAGAGCGAGCTGTTCGGCCACGTGAAGGGGGCGTTCACCGGTGCGGTCGCGGATCGCCGCGGCTATTTCGAGCAGGCCGACCGCGGCACGATCTTTCTCGACGAGATCGGCGAGCTGCGTGCGGACCAGCAGGGCAAGCTGCTTCGGGTGCTCCAGGAAAAGGTGTTCCACAAGGTTGGGGCCACGCGGCCGACGGGTGTCGACCTCCGCGTCGTGGCCGCGAGCAATCGTGATCTGGAGCACGGCGTCGCCGAAGGCTGGTTCCGCGAGGACCTCTGGTTTCGGCTCAAGGGCGTCGTGCTGCGGCTGCCGCCGTTGCGCGCGCGGCCGGACGATGTGCCGCTGCTCGCCGCGCGAATCGTCGCCGACGCGGCGGCGGAGCTGGGGCGCAAGGGCGTGACACTGTCGGAAGACGCGGTGGCGGCGCTGACGGCCTACCCGTGGCCGGGCAATGTGCGCGAGCTGCAGAACTGTCTTCGCCAGGCCGTGGCTTTGGCCAGCGCCTCCGTGCTCAAGCGCGACGATCTGCGTCTGCCGGCGATGGAGCGCAAAGTCGACGACGCAGTGGGCGAGAGCGGCGACGCCGCCGTGCTCGCGTGTCTCCGCCGCCACGCGTTCGACATGCAGGCCACCGCGCGTGAGCTCGGTTGGGATCGGAGCACGGTGACTCAGCGGCTCAAGGGCCTGGGTTTTCGCGCGCTCGTCGATGCGGGCGGCGATCGCGACCGCGCGGCGCTAGAGCTGGCGGGCGACCCCAGGCTGGCCCGAGCGGTGGAGCTGAAGCTCCGCGAGTACCAGGATCACCTCATCCGCTCGGTGACCGGGTTCACCAGCGCGGATGCCGCGATCGCCGCGTGCCGCCGACGGTTCAAGAACCTCCCTGAGCGCCACTTCCGCTCCCTCGAGATCCTCGTCCGGCAGCACCTGCAGAACTCTCCGCGCTCGTAGCGCCCGAACCAAGTCCCGGGACCCTACGCCGGGACCATGCGGGGATGCGGGGACGTCCCCGCGTCGCACGTCGCCTCGCGTGATCGAAGTCCGCGTCGTCACGATGTTTCACGTCTGGCCCAACCGTTGCGATTAGCCGTGCGCCGAGCGCGGCCCCCGCACGGGCGGTGCGGCCGGCGCCGGGTGCGAAACCAAGCCATGGAGAAGGGTCATGACACACACGAAGAACGAGCTGTTGAGGGAGTTGGTGATCGTCGTCGGCTGCCTCGCGATGCTGTTCAGCGGGATCGGCGCCATCTACTGGATGCAGTCGCGGCCCGAGGAGGCGGCAGCCGGAACGGCGGTCGTCGTCGCCGCTGCGACGACCGACGCCAAGTCCGCTGAGACGGCACGGCCGAAGGCCGGCGTCGCCACGTCCGATGGCGTCGTCGTTCACGCCGACGTCTACTTCGACTTCAAGAGCGCGCGCCTGCGCGCCGACGCCGCGAAGCTGCTTCAAGACAAGGCAGCGACCATGAGCCGCGCCGAGACGTGGGCGGTGCTGGTCACCGGCTACTCTGACATCCACGGTCCCGCCGCCTACAACAAGGTGCTCGCCCAGCGCCGTGCCGAGACGGTCAAGCAGTTCCTCGTCGAGCTGGGTGTTTCAGAATCGTCCGTCAAGGTTGTCGCGCTCGGCCCCGAGGCCGCGCTGTGCGACGACCCGGGCACGGAGTGCCAGCAGCTCAACCGCCGTGTGCACCTCGAGATTCGTCGCCTCGGTCCGGTGGCGAGCGTGTCGCCGGCACCAACGGCTGCGGCCGCACCGATGTCGCCCAAGGCCGACGAGCTTGGTCAGCCCTGAGGTTAACGATCGCGTCTTCCCCTGGAGGGAAGCTGATGACCGGGATCCGACCGATGTTCGCCGTGCTGATGGCGATGCTGTTCTTCCCCGTGCCGGTGGCGGCCCGCGCCGCCACCGGCGTCGCGGCCGCTGTGGTGGTGCCGGCGGCCCCGCAGCGTGTGACCGAGGGCACGTTGCTGTTTCGTGCCGCCGAAGGCACCGCGGTGCCTGCGCCGCTTCTGAACACCGACGTGGATCTTCATGTGACCGGCCCGATCGCGCGCGCGATCGTCCGCCAGGAGTTTGTGAACCCCACCGCCGCCTGGGTCGAAGGCGTCTATGTGTTCCCGCTGCCCGAGGACGCCGCGGTGGACCACCTCCGGCTGCGCGTCGGTGACCGCGTGCTCGAAGGCGTGATTCGCGAGCGCGCCGCCGCCAAGGCCACGTATGAGCAGGCCAAGCGGGAAGGCCGGCGAACCGGGCTCGTGGAGCAAGAGCGCGCCAACATCTTCACGACCTCCGTCGCGAACATCGCGCCGGGCGCCGCCATTGCCGTAGAGATCGAGTATCAACAGACACTGCGCTGGGACGACGGCCGCTATCGCCTGCGCTTTCCGATGGTCGTGGGGCCGCGCTACATCCCGGGCACGCCGATCGAGACACAGAACGACGGCACCGGGTGGGGCGCGAACACCGACGTGGTGCCCGACGCCTCGCGGATCACTCCGCCCGTGATTCATCCCTCGCGCGGGCCGATCAATCCGGTGACGCTGCACGTCACGCTCGCACCCGGCGCGCCGCTGGCGCGGCTAGAGTCGCCGTATCACGCGATTCAATCCACGCGAGAGGCGGATGGCACGTACCGCATCGAGCTCGCAGCGGGCGCGGTGCCGGCCGAGCGAGACTTCGAGCTGGTGTGGGAGCCGGCCTCAGGAAGCATTCCGACGGCGGCCGTCTTCACCGAGGGGCGTGAGGACGGCGTGTATGCGTTGCTCGTCGTGACGCCGCCCGCGCCGTCTGCCGTCGCGACGCGTCGCGCACCGCGCGAGGTGGTGTTCGTCATCGACAACTCCGGCTCGATGGCGGGCGCCTCGATCGGGCAGGCGAAAGCCGCGCTCAAGATGGCGCTGGCGCGACTGGCGCCTGCGGACACCTTCAACGTCATCCGCTTCAACCACACGATGGAAGCGCTGTTCGATGCGCCACATCCCGCCGCACCAGATCAGCTGGCGGTCGCCGCGCGCTGGGTGGATCGTCTGCAGGCGACCGGTGGCACGCAGATGCGCGAACCGCTCGAGCGCGCCCTTGCGGGCGGCGAGGGCGACGGACGCCTGCGGCAGGTGGTGTTCCTCACCGACGGTGGCGTCGGCAACGAGGAGGAGCTCTTCGCGATCATCCGTCGCTCGCTCGGCGATCGCCGGCTCTTCACCGTGGGGATCGGTTCGGCGCCCAACAGCCATTTCATGCGCGAGGCCGCGCGTCATGGCCGCGGAACGTTCACCTACATCGGCGCGGTGAGTGAAGTGCAGGACAAGATGACCGCGCTCTTCCGCAAGCTCGAGGCTCCGGCGCTGACCGACTTGAAGCTGGATCTTCCGAGCATCACCGGCGCCGAGGTTCTGCCCGATCCGCTACCTGATCTTTATATCGGTGAGCCGGTCGTGGTCGCCTTCCGCGCGCCCACACTGCCGCCACACGCCGTGCTGCGCGGTCGCGTCGGCACGGGGAGCTGGGAACGGGAGGTTCCCGTGCAGCGTGCGGCCGACAACGCGGGGCTCGCCACCCATTGGGGCCGCGCGAAGATCGGCGCGCTGCTCGATGCCCGGCGCGGCGCAGCCAATGACGAGACGGTCCGACAGGCGGTGATTCAGGTCGCGCTCGCGCACCATCTCGTGAGTCCGTACACGAGCCTCGTGGCGGTCGACGTCACGCCCGTCCGTCCCGACGGCGAGGCGCTGCAGAGCCATGCGATGCCCACAAACCTGCCGCACGGCTGGGATTACACGGCAGTGTTCGGGCTCGGCCAGGGCGCGACGGACGCGCGCCTGCACGCAATCGTCGGCGTGGTCGCCCTGATCATCGCCGCCGCGCTGGCGCTCGCGTGGCGACCGCGCCTCGCGCCGGCGCTCGCTCGGGTCCGCCGCCATGATTCGTAAAGCGCTCGGCATCGCGATTGTCACGCTCGTGGTCGCCGGCACGTGGCAGCTCGGCCACGGTCTCTGGATTCATGTGAAAGCGCATCTCGCCCAGCATCTGTTGCAGCGCGCCTGGGCGAGGACGCTGACCGGCGAGCACGACGTCAAGCCGTGGCCGTGGGCCGACACCTGGCCGGTGGCGCGGTTGACCGTGCCGGCTCACGGCGTCGATTTGATCGTGCTCGCCGGCGCTAGCGGACGCACGCTCGCCTTCGGTCCCGGCCACGCAGACGGCAGCGCCGCGCCGGGCGCCGCCGGGACGGCGATCGTCACCGGTCATCGCGACACCCACTTCGCATTTCTCGCGCGTGTGCGCGCCGGCGACGCGCTCGTGCTCGAGGTGCCCGGGCGCCCGCCGGCGGTGTTCCGCGTGCGCGAGGCGACGGTGGTCGATGCCAGGACGGCTATCGTCGCCAGCGACGACGCTGTCAGCGCACTGGTGCTCCTGACGTGCTATCCGTTCGACGCCGTGATGGCGGGGGGACCGCTCCGCTATGTCGTGACTGCCGAGCGCGCCGATGGCTGACGGTATGCTGAACAGAGTCGGTGAACTTGTCGCGCGCGGAGGTGGCAGCGTGCTACGACGCTCAGGTGTGTGGATCGCAGTGATCGCGTTCGGCGCCGGGCTCGTCGCCGGCGGCTACCTGTTTTCGGCCTCCCAGCCCCGATCGTTCCTGGCGGTCTCGCAGTGTGATCACTGCTATCAGGCAAAGGATCTCGCGGGACTCCTGGCGTCGGTGGGCATTCAGCGAGCGGAGGCCGCGCTGCCGCTCGTGCAAAAGGAGACCGACAAGTGTCTCGCCATCCGGCACCCGGTGCCGGAGGCCCGAGTCCACTTCGTCGTGTTTCCGAAGAAGGACGTCAAGAGCATCGCCGACGTCTCAGTCGACGATGGCAGCTACGTGCTCGACTGCGTGGCGGTCATCCGCGCGCTCGTGACCGAGAACGGACTGAGGAACTATCGCGTCGTGACGAACGGCCCCGGATTCCAGGGCGTCACGTATCTACACTTTCACCTGATCGCGCGTTAAGATGATTGCCGAGCCGTGCGGAAAACCACCGCGCTCATCCTCTCTGGAATCTTTCCGGGACTCGGGCAGCTTTACAACCGCGAATTCTTCAAGGCCGCCCTATTTGTCATTCCGAGCGTGGGGCTCAGCTGGCTCGTGACTCGCGCAGTGTCTGTTGATCCCCTGGCGCTCATCGAGCGTGGCGCCAGCCCTACTGTGATTCTCGCGATGTTGCTCTTGCTCGCTATCTGGCTTTGGTCCGTCGTCGACGCTTGGCGCAGTGCCGGCGGTTAGGGTCAGTCGGAATCGAGCCCCTGACGATGCGACCTGTCGTTTGGATCATCGTCATTCTCGGGATTGGTTCCGTCGTCGCGCGTATGTCGACGGCAGGCACCGAAGTGCAACCACTATCAACCGCCCAGAAGGAGTACCGCGGCCATGGCGACAACTACTGTATCGCCATCCAGCAAGAGAAGAATGGGGCCGTCTATTTCGAAGTATTCGCCTTTGATTCTCCTGCGGGAGCGCTGAGGCCGATCACTGCATACTCCATAACGGTTCAGATCACCCGACAAGTGGTGCCGGTATGGGAGGCACGCGGTGAGACCTACGACGCCGTTCACCGCATAACATACGGAGTTACTCCGCCGGGCTTTAAGAATCTCATTGGGCCTGAGCAACTCATCCCCGGCGTGACTTACGAAGTCGCTATTCGCAATCCTGGAATCGGTGGCTTCGGCAGAACGTTCGAGCACGTCGGCACCGAGATGAGGGACGGGTGTCGTCGGTAGGATGGTAGTCCGGAGGGCACATCTCAGCCGTTCGGCGTAATGACGGTCTTCGCGCCGCGGCCGGCCGTTGCGTGGGCGAACGCCTCGTCGATGCGCGTGAGCGGAAAGCGCGCGGTGATCAGCCGGCCGACACGCATCTTCGGCATCAACGCCAGCGCGCGCCCGAACGCCGTGCCCCGACCGAAGGCGCCGACGATCTTGATCTCGCGGTAGTGCACGTCCCAGAGGCTCAGCGGCATCTCGCTGCCCTTGGGACTGACGCCGACGAGCTGCAGGACACCGCCCGGCTTCACGAGCGTCATCGCCTCGGCGACCAGCTCCGGCTTGCCGACCGCTTCCGCGACGACGTCAGCGCCGCGGTCTTTCGTCAGGCTCATCACGCGCTCGCGCAGATTCTCCTTGCTCGGATCGATCACGACCGACGCGCCCAAACGCTTGGCGATCGCGCGGCGTTCCTCGATCGGATCCGACAGGATCAATCGCTTGGCGCCGCGTCGTTTCGCGAGCGCCATCGTCAGCAGGCCCATGATGCCTCCGCCGATCACGAGCACCGTCGCGCCGCGCGGCATCGGAAACGTCTCGAGCCCGGCTAGACAGCACGCCGCGGGCTCCGTCAGCGCGCCGGCGACCGGATCGAGACCGCGGGGCAGGGGATGCGCGCAGTGCGCGGGCATGGCCACGCGTTGCGCGAAGCCGCCCAGGCGTGTGAGATTCGGACACTGGCTCACGCGCCCGGCGTTGCATTCCGCGCAGGTGCCGCAGCCATACGAGGGCTCGCACGCGACGGCGCGGCCGATCAGCCGTTTGCTGACGCCGCGGCCCACCGCGCGGACGACGCCGGTGTACTCGTGACCGAGCACGAGCGGAGGCTTGTACGGAAACAGCCCCTGCGTGGCGTGAACGTCGGTGCCGCAGATCCCCGCGGTCTCGACAGCGACCACAACCTGGCCAGGACCGGCCGAGGGTTCGGGGACCTCGTCGATCGTGAACCGCGTGCCGCCGTGCCAGGTCGCGACCTTCATATCTCTACTTGTCGTCGAGCGTGACGAAGATGCAGTGACGCAGCCGGCCGTCGAGCGCCTTCGACAGATGGCCCTTGCCCGTCGTGTCCTCGACGAGAATGACCTCACCCGCGCCGATCTTGCGCGACTCGCCGTCGCTCGCGGTGATCTGCACGCCGGCGTCGAGGTTGATGATGTACTGGCGCCGCGGCGCCGGGTGCCAGTCGAGATCGTAGTCGG